>DATNJO010000052.1:0-2110 GCA_035603895.1 Pyrinomonadaceae bacterium | reverse complement strand
ATGCGAACTCGCTCTTTTCCGAAGACCGCGCGCTATTCACGCTGACGTTCCGTTATCCGAAGCAGTACACGTTTGTCGGCACGGGCGCACCGGTCGAACCTGACTCGCGTGACGGCGATCTGCAGGTGGCGAAGTGGTCGAGCGGCAAAACTGAATTGGCCGTTGCGGGTTTCAACTATGGCCGTTTCAAACGGAAGGAAGTCGCTGATAAAGACACCGGTTATAACGTGGAATTCTATGCAAACGTCGAGGTTCCGGACGAGCTCAAGGCCGTCCAGCGAAACATCGAACAAGCCGAAAGCCAGGGCGTCAGAACGATGACGACTTTGGGATCGATCTCCACTACGGCGATGGCCGATCCGGCGATCGCCGACGCGCAAAACTCGATGCGCATTTACAACATCTTCTTCGGCAAACTTCCGTACACGCGCATCGCAATGACCCAGCAGCCGGCGGCAAACTTCGGACAAGCCTGGCCTACGCTGGTCTACATGCCTTATCTCGCTTACATCGACACCACTCAACGCACGCAGCTAATCGGCACGCAAGGCGGTACGGACAACTTCTGGCGCTACGTCGCCCCGCACGAAGTGGCGCATCAATGGTGGGGACACATCATTGGCTGGGACAGCTATCGCGACCAGTGGATGAGTGAAGGCTTCGCGGAGTTTTCGGCGTCGCTCTACGTGCAACTACTGCGCGGCAACGAGAAGTTCGTCGATTTTTGGGAAGACCTGCGGCAGCAAGTCGTGCAGGCGACTCCGGCGACGAGAGGCCGCAAACCTTACACCATCGGACCAGTCACACAAGGCTATCGACTAAACAACGCGAAGACCGGCGGAGCGGCGAGGTTTCTCATCTATCCCAAAGGCGCCTACATCCTGCACATGCTGCGCATGATGATGTACAAGCAGGGCCAGGGTGGCGACGCTGCGTTCCAGGCCATGATGAAAGACTTCGTCCAAACTCATTACAACCAGGACGTGTCGACCGAAGACTTCAAACGCGCGGTCGAAAAGCACATGACGAAGGACATGGACATCGACAAGAACGGCAAGATGGACTGGTTCTTCGATGAGTTCGTGTATGGCACGGAAGTCCCGGCTTACAAGTTTGAATACACCGTCAGCAAAGACGGCATGCTCAATGGAAAGATCACGCAGTCGGGAGTTTCCGATAAATTTGTGATGCTGGTGCCGATCTACGTCGACATGGGCAAGGGCTGGGCGAAACTCGGTTCGGCGCAGATGGCCGGTAGCACGACGACGGAAATCAAGGATCTCAAACTGCCGGTAGTGCCGAAACGCATGGCGGTTTGCGCGATGAACGACGTCCTCGCGACAAGCATTGAAAACGGTAAGTAGACAGGATTGCAGAATGGACAAGATATCGAGAGCAAGTGGTGCGCCTCTCATGGTTGGTAAAGCATCTTGTAAAGCTTGTCAATCCTGTCTAAGGAACTGTCTACGCGTAGGCGGCGTAAACGGATTTGACCTTGTCGATGAACTCGCGGCGGTCGACGATGTAGTAGAGCTTGAGCGAACCCGACCCCGCGACTTCATCGATCAGTTTCTCAAACATCTCAAACTGATCCACAGCCTCAATACCGTGTGCGCTCAGGTAACCGCCTTTGCGCATACGGCGCAGTAACTCCATCAACGTCAATCGTCCTTCGAGTGTGCGGCCGCCGTGCTCGTGCGATCTGCTGACCAGATACTGAACCAGCAGACTCTCGTTATAAAGCGGCGGCGCTAAAAACAGCCGCGTTCCGTCGCGTTCCCAACCTTCCGTTATCCGCGACGAGGGACGTACTGCGCGCAACCCTTCAAACACTTCCGTCCAATTCTGCTTCGGTTCTTTTCGTTCGAGAAACGCTTTCGTTGCGTCCAGCAACCACGCGGGCTCATTCAAGTCGAGCGTGATGCGCAACGTATCGAGCCAGTTGAAAAACGCCGTGCGCCGGTCGGCCTTCTGTTCGACGATCGCAAACTGCTCCGGCTTCTTTTGCAATGTCCTGGTTAGCTTTCTTCGCGGCGCGTCCGTGGTCTTGCCGCCTTCAATGCAGTGCGTGTCGAGACGCGCGTGCCAGCGCTTTGCCGCATTGCAGTAA
>DATNJO010000051.1:0-4905 GCA_035603895.1 Pyrinomonadaceae bacterium | reverse complement strand
TTGCTGACCGCTGACGCCGGCAACGAAAACTTTTTAACTTCTCCGGCATTCGAATTTGCTGCCGGCATGCTCGCAAATGAGGCCGCAGAGTTTGCAGCCGGAGAAAGAGTAGGGCGTTACGAAATACTTTGCTCGCTGGGCGCAGGTGGAATGGGCCAGATCTACCTCGCGCGCGACGCACAGTTAGGCCGCAACATCGCGCTGAAACTGATTTCGCAGGAATTCGCCACCGATACTGAACGTGTCCGTCGTTTCGAACAGGAAGCCCGCGCAGCCTCCGCACTTAACCACCCCAACGTATGCGTTATCCATGAGATCGGAATCACGGACCAGGGCCGCCACTTCATCGCGATGGAATATATCCAGGGGGCGACGCTGCGCGATCACCTTGCTCATGGTCCACGCAAACCTCTCGAAGCCTTACAAATCGCCATTCAGGTCGGTACCGCACTCGCAAGCGCACACGCAGTCGGCATCGTTCATCGCGACATCAAGCCTGAAAACATCATGTTGCGCCCCGACGGCTACGTAAAGGTCGTCGATTTCGGTCTCGCGAAACTAACTGAAGGACAGCAAGGACAACTTCCGACTGGTGAAACCCAAACAATAATCCAAACCGAAGCCCGCATGTTGATGGGTACGGTTAAGTACATGTCGCCGGAACAACTGCGCGAAGTTCCGGTCGATGAACAGACCGACGTTTGGAGTCTCGGCGTTGTGCTTTACGAGATGCTCACAGGCTCCACGCCTTTCGAATCCCGATCGCGTAACGATTCCGTCGCGTCGATCCTCAAAGCAGAGCCCGCACAACTCACATTTCCTGAAACAGTGCCGGTCCATTATCGCAAGATCGTAACGAAGGCACTGGAAAAGGACTGCAACAAAAGATATCAAACGATATCCAAACTCATTTCTGACCTGAGCACTATTAAACGCGAGCTGGAGCACAGTGAAGGTGATTTGGCTTCGGTTGCGAACCTGAAGTCGTCGCCGATCGTGTACACACCAGTTATCGGGAAACATCCACGAAGAGCGCCATTAGGTTCGACGTTATTTACGCGATTCAAGTCGCAAGCGATCTCAACTGCCGATTCGCTGTTTAGAACTCACAGGACGGCGGCGCTTTTCGCCGGCATCAGCAGCGCAATCTTTTTGGTCCTGTTGCTTCCGAGTGTAGCGCGTTGGGTTAACAAACCCGGAAAGTCGGTCGTCAACACGGCCCAGGAAACAACCGCGACTGTTTCCATGCCAATAATCGATGCGCTTACGAACGCGGGAACATCCCGTCTAGCCGCGATTTCTCCTGATGGTAGATTGGTGGCCCACGTTGAAGAACAAAAAGGAAAGCAACAACTGATCGTAACCAGCCGTTTGGATCTGGCTTCAAGGCCAGTTGTTCCCGCAGACGACGTGGAATATGTCGGTATTACGTTCTCGCCAGATAACAACATTATCTACTTCACGCGTAAAGAGAAGAATGAGGGGGGCATCCTCTATCGCCTCGCTTTGCCTGGCTCTAATCCGACAAAAGTAAAGTCCGGGGTTGATAGTCCGATCACGTTTTCTCCACAAGGCGATCGCTTTGCCTTCGTCCGCCAAAACAGAACAAAGGCTGAATATTTGTTAATGCTGTCGGATGTAGATGGCTCCAACGAGCAAGTGCTCGCCAGCAGAAAAGACGGGGACAGATTTTCAACTGATGGCCCCGCCTGGTCACCTGACGGCAGTATGGTTGTCTGTCCCGCAGGTCATTGGGGCGAAGAAAGCTATCGTATGAACCTGTTCGCCTTTGATGTGAAAGACGGGCGCCAGCAGCTCATCGCACAGCAATCGTGGCTCACAATCTTTCAAGTGACTTGGGAACAAGACGGCAACAGCCTAGTCGTCAACGCTCGCGAACACGATGCGTCACGATACGAGTTATGGCGAGTAGGTTTTCCCGATGGAACGGCGCAGAAACTCACTCCCGATCTCGAGAATTACCAGGGAGTCAGCATAGCTGGCGGCAAAATCGTAACTGCCCGATCGAGTCTCAATTGGCGGTTATGGATTGCGAACATTGGCGAGTCAGAGAAAGCGGTCGACATCACATCCGGAACAGGTATCAAGTATGGCCTTAGTTGGACCTCCAACGGAACGATAGTCTACTCATCGATGACTCCCGACAGACTAAACATCTCTCGCATCGATCCCGACGGTTCTAATCGCGCCCAACTTACGACCGGTGGAGACAACTACCTGCCAGAGTCTTCACCCGATGGTCGTTATATTGTCTTTTCCTCCAACCTGAACGGCCGTTTCAACATCTGGCGCATGAACGCGAATGGCCATGAGCTAATGCAACTGACCTCCAGCGACGGCAATTTTTACCCGTCCGTCTCGCCCGATAATCAGTGGGTTGTCTATGACAATGTAACCGGTCCGGTAGTGAAGATTTTCAAAGTGCCACTGAGCGGCGGCGAACCGATAAAAATCGGTGAGAGATATCGGATGCCAGTATTTTCACCTACTAGTCAATTCATAGCGGCACGCTATAACCTCGACGCAAACACTGAAGGTGTGGCCATCTTCTCCGCTCAAGGGGGCGAGCCCGTGAGGCTGTTTGAGATCCCGAGTCGTGAGTGGCAACGCGTTAGATGGATCTCAAACAACGAACTGAGTTACATAAAGGATACGGATGGATACTCAAACATCTGGAGTTACAATCTTGACACGGGAGAGAGGAAACAACTCACCAATTTCAATAGCGATCGGATCTACGCATACGCCTGGTCACCGGACTACAAGCAGATAGCTTGTCAGCGCGGAAGTACCACCAGTAACGTGACAATGATTACCGAACGGTAAAACTGTTTGTTGCACGCTTCTGCTGCTGCCGCCGCAGGTTTGCGCAGATCCATCGCTCATCGCTTCAGACTACTCAAGTCGTAGACCGTTAGGTTTAACGCAGCCCGGGGGAAACGGACCCGCAATTTTCTTGGTAGCTTTGGAAACCTCTTCTATTGCGTTGTCCAATGCTCCCAAGTCGATTTGACTGCTATTAGCTAACATAGCAACCACGATCCTGA
Organism: Pyrinomonadaceae bacterium; assembly: GCA_035603895.1. Lineage (GTDB taxonomy): Bacteria > Acidobacteriota > Blastocatellia > Pyrinomonadales > Pyrinomonadaceae > PSRF01. Next base: position 1,837 of record DATNJO010000051.1, on the reverse strand, counting down.
GTTGCTTGAGAGCCTCCACGATCTTCTCGTCGGTAGTGCTAATGTAATAGTTGATCAGTTGTTGTCCGCGGTTGATTGCTGACTGACTGAAATCTTCCAGGTCGTATGGTCCTTGTGGGTACCTTTGTTGGGTTTGGGTTTGGGTTTGGGTTTCTTCTGACAAGCCGTTGCTCCTTGAAAAAGGACCGTTTGGGGATGGGGACTCGTTTAGTTGAGTAGACATACAAAACCTCCTGCCGGCTGAGCCGACACTTAATGGTGAGTTTGTTCAGATCTGTGCTTAAGGGATTGCCGCTGAGTTTAAGCCCAGACCATGAACCTGAGAATAAAGGTCCCGGACAGGCCTCGAGTCTTGTTAACAGCAGCAGGAAGCTGTTACTAACAGACTGACAACAATTCACGAAGCCTGGTCCAGAATCCTCTGGGCAATTGTTCCTGCTTGACGTAATAACGCGAAAATCGCTGCTAGATTCCCTCAGCAATGGTCACAAGAAAGTACAAAACCCCGTCCCGCACTCTCGCCCAGGCGCAGCTTGAGGAGGTGGACCTTTCGACTGATTGGGTCAGGAATGATTTAGAAAATCAGCTTTGTAGAAGGTTAAACTCGGGGTGTAACACGATCGTCCCGTGGTCCGATGTCAGTTTTCTTGTTTCAACGCGGCAGCCACTTCCATAACTCGGCTCTCGTCCCACTTGCCAACCCACGCATGTTCCACTTTTCCATCTTCATCTATGAGCAGCGTAGTAGGTGTGGCTGTCAGCTTATAACTCCCGAGTGATTCATTGTCGAAGAATACGACCGGCAACGGCGTCTTCGTCGTAAAGTAGCCCGCTAGTTCAGCATGTGCGGCCACTGATTGGCGATCCTCCCTGTCACTAACAACACCTACGACGTTGAATCGATCTTTGTCGACGTTATTCAGTAAATCACGCCAAAGCGGTGACTGCTGTTCGCAATAGGGGCAGTTCGGCGAGAAGAAAAGAAGGAGACGATGACGGCCATCTTTCTTGTATTCCAGTTGATAAGGCCGCCCGTCTAAATCTGTAGCTGTAACAGTGGCCACAACGTCTCCGGGCTTTAGAACGTTAGTCGTTAAGTCGAGCGTCCTTCCACCTGCAGCCAGTTGCTGGCGCAAGTCGAGGTTCTGCCTGATGAGTAACACGTTGATAATAGCCAGGAGCAGGATCACACCAACCGGCAACCACGTCTTTCGCAAAGGAATTCGCGTTTCATTCATTTTGAAGCTGGTCCAGGCCCAGGAGGATTCCGATCAGGGCGAAGGTTCTCAAATCGCGTTTCTGTAGCCTTTCGACTAGAGCAAGCGTGCTGTTTTCATCTTGTTTCGTGAGACCGTTGAAGGCTTTGGTTAGTTCGTAGCCGGAATTATCAAGCCGCTGAACGTAATTGTGGTAAATAGTTTTGTCGCGGGCGCCAACGTCTGGTGCGGCGAGGTTATTGAGCGCGTTGATTCCCGAGAGCAACAGGTCAGGTTTCCTGGAAGAGTCAACTTGATCGCACGTGATGCTCAGGAGGAAAAACGCCTTTGCTTTTTGTGCGTCGTCTGAACCTGTTGCCGCCGCCTTCGAAGCTTCAGTCAGGAGCCTTTGCACTTCAGCTTTGTCGTTTGCTTTCACCCAGTAGCGCATTATCAGGTTCAAGGCTTCAACTCTTGTAAGTGATGAACCAATGCGCGCCGCGGCTCTTTCGGCTAACTCGGCACGCTTGGCAGTAAGAACGCTTCTCACCAGGTTCTTCAAGATTTGATCGATCGAACGTTGCCACGGATCCGGGTCAGATGTGACGTTGACATCAACTTTATCGAGCGTGTCCAGACAC
>DATNJO010000050.1:0-4854 GCA_035603895.1 Pyrinomonadaceae bacterium | reverse complement strand
CCCGGCGACCTTGTCGTCGAGCGCATCGTGCGCTGTTAGAAATAGTGCCGGCGTTTGAATCCCGCGGTCGCGGGCGCGTTTCAGAAGTTCGAGGCCGGACATACCCGGCATCGACACATCGAGAATAAAGCAATCAAATCTTCCCGCGATCGCGGCTTCGAGAGCCGCCACTCCGCTTTCTCGTTCTTCAACTGTGAAGCCGAGCCGGCGGAAATACTCCGCGAGAAGCAGTCGCATGTCCGTATCGTCATCTGCGATCAGAAGACGCTTGCCTTCATATTTGCTGTTTGGTGGTGCTTGCTGTGCCAAATGTCTGCCCTGTCGGTAGGGATTGTATAGTGCCCTGGATCAACGGCAAATTATAACTCAAACTCACGCAGACTCATTTGCCCGAAGCCGCGTGAGGGTGCTCAGGTGGTATTCAGATCAAACAAATCGGTCAGCCTTGACGCAAATCAGCGGGGGTAAGTATAGTTCCTCTTTAGATTTATGGACCTTCTTCTACCTTCCTTATAGCAACTGTGAAGAGACTTTAGCAACCAGAGATGCGTGATTTTCGCCGCCTGTTAAAGTATTTGCGACCTCACTGGCCCGTCTTTGCAGTCGCGACTTTCGCTATGGTGCTCGTCGGTCTGCTCGAAACCGCGACCGGCGCTTTGATTGTACCAATAATCGATCAGTCGTTCGCATCGGGAACCGGACAACGAACCGCAACGCTGTTTGGCTTACAGGCTCTGATACCGCAGAACCCGTTTGGCGCGTGGAAGATGATCTCGATTCTGCTGGTCGTCTTCACGGTTGCGAAGGGCATCGCGGAGTATTTTTCGACCTACCTGATGGCCCGCATCGGGCAGTCAGCAGTGCTTAAACTGCGGCAGGATCTGTACGGTCATCTGCTCGACCAGTCGGCGACGTTCTTCGAACGCCATCGCACGAACTATCTCGTTTCACGACTCGTTACCAGCGCCGCAGCCATCGAGATTGCCGTCACGGCTACCGTACGCGACATGCTGCGTGAGAGTTTTACACTCATCTTCTTTCTCGCGGCGTCTTTTTATTACAGTTGGCGTCTGACGCTCAGCGCGCTCGTGATCGCACCGATTATTGCGTTGCTCACGGCGAAGTTTGGCAAGGCGCTGCGCAACCTGGCGCGTGAGAGTTTCGAAGGCAGTAAAGAATTAACGGACACCGCGCAGGAAGCACTCGCGAATCAAGGCATCGTCAAAGCTTATCGTGCCGAGAAACGTGAAGCAGCTCGCTTCACGAAGGTAGCTAAACGGATCGTACGCGCCAACCTGCGCAGCGCGAGCATCGCCGGCATGTCTCCGCCGACGATCGAGTTGATCGGAATTCTTTTCGTCGTGTTGCTGCTGTTCGTCGGTCAACAGGAGATCATTGCTGAACGAATGAGTACGTCGCAGTTCTTTGCGTTTCTCTTCTTTCTGTTTCGCAGTTACGATCCGATGCGCAAGCTCTCGCGGCTGCAAAACAGCATGGAGCAGGCGCTAGCTGCGGCCCATCACGTCTTCGAAGTGCTGGACGAGCACGCCGAGATAAAGGAAAAGCCCGGCGCTGGTTCCCTGCCGCCGTTGCAACGCGAGATCGAACTGCGCAACGTTTCGTTTGGCTATGCGAATGAGTCGCGCTCGGTCCTGCATGACGTAAACCTGAAGATCAAAGCGGGAACGATGGTGGCGCTCGTCGGCGAGTCAGGCGGTGGAAAATCGACGTTGACGAAGCTGCTGCCGCGCTTTCACGATCCGACTTCCGGCGCTGTGTTGTGGGATGGAATCGATCTGCGCGACGCGACGATCGCGGGCCTTCGTCAGCAGATCGCTTTAGTGACACAGGAGACCGTGCTCTTCAACGACACGGTTCGTCACAACATAGCTTACGGCAAACCTGAGGCGACTGATGTCGAGATCGAAGAGGCCGCGCTGATCGCTTTCGCGCACGACTTCATTCGCGAAATGCCTGACAAATACGATACGATTGTCGGCGAGCGCGGCATCTTTCTTTCCGGCGGTCAACGCCAACGACTGGCCATTGCTCGCGCTATTCTGGTCAATGCCCCCGTTTTGATTTTGGACGAGGCGACCTCCGCGCTCGACGCAGAGTCGGAACGCCTGGTACAGCGGGCCATTGCCAACCTCGTCCGCAATCGTACGACGATCGTGATCGCTCACCGCCTCTCAACCGTGCGTCGCGCAGACGTAATCGTGGTGATGGAAGCCGGGCGCATTATCGAAATGGGCACCCACACCGAATTGCTGGCCCGGGGCGGACAATACCGCAAGCTTTACGAGCTTCAGTTTTCCGATGAGGAAGACCTGGTGACACAGCAATAAGTCTTATAAGTCACACAAAGTCCTATAGGACCTAAAAGCATGAAATCAATGACCGGATACGGCAAGGCGATGGTGGCGGGTGACGACTTCTCCGTCTCTGTCGACCTGAAGACCGTCAACAATCGGTTTCTCGACATTCACCTCCGCGTAGGCGCCGAACTGGCATCACTCGAACCCGGCATCAAGAAACGGATCACTTCGCGTTTGACGCGCGGGCGCGTAGACGTCAGCGTAAGTCTTGAACGTACGGCCCAGATGGTCTATGAACTCAACCGGCCGCTCATCGCCGGTTACGTCAACGCGCTGAAGCAGCTCCAGCAGGACTTTCAAATTGGCGGCGAGTTGGACATCAACGTGCTCGCTCGTATTCCCGGTGCGTTGCAACCCGCGCGCAACGGCATCGACGAACGGATCGTAACCGCACTCGAGGCCGCAGTGGACCAGGCGTTGGACGAACTCGAACGCATGCGCGAACAGGAAGGTGAAGCACTCAAAAACGAATTGCGCGATCGCGTGAGAAAGATCGAAGTCGTCGTTCCCACAATCGAATCGGCCGCAGCCGGACTCGCCGAAGCCTATCGTGTGCGTTTACAAAAACGGATCGGCGAGCTGCTCAATCGTGGCGGACAAGTGGTGGAGATCGATCCGGCGCGGTTGGCCCAGGAGGTTGCTTATCTCGCGGATCGCAGTGACGTCAGCGAGGAAATGGTTCGTTTGCGCAGTCACCTGACGCAGTTTCAGGAAGCGCTCGATGCCCCTGGCGAAGCGGGAAAGATGCTCGACTTTCTTTTGCAGGAACTGAACCGTGAAGCGAACACGACGCTCTCCAAGTCTACTGATTTGGTAATCAAAGAAGCGGGGCTGGCGATAAAAGCAGAGGTCGAAAAACTGCGCGAACAGGTTCAGAATGTCGAGTAAAGTGAAGGAACTGCAAACAGCGACTCAAGTGAACAAGGCTACTGGGTGTAGAGGAACACTGTTCGTCGTCAGCTCACCTTCCGGCGGCGGCAAGGGCACGATTATCCGCTGCGTCTTGGACGTGGTGCCAAATCTTAGCTATTCTGTTTCGTTTACAACTCGTGCGCCTCGCCCGGGTGAGCTTAATGGCCGCGAGTATTTCTTTATCAGCCCCGAAGTTTTTCACGAGATGGTGGCCTCCGGCGAGTTTCTTGAGTGGGCGTGCGTCCACGGAAACTATTACGGCACCGCGAAGCAGCAGGTCACGGAAGAGACGGCCGCCGGCATCGATATTGTTCTGGAAGTTGATGTTCAGGGCGCTGCGAGTGTGCGCCAGTTGTTGTTGGACTCGGTGAGCATCTTTATCTTGCCGCCGTCCTATGAAGTTCTTAAGGAACGGCTGATTGCCCGGGGCACGGATTCGCCTGAGGAGCTTGAGGTCAGGTTGCGCAACGCGCCGGAAGAGTTGCGCCAGTATTCAGCTTTCGATTACGTCATTATTAACGATGAAGTGGACCGCGCCGCAGCGCAGCTCGCTTCGATCATTTACGCAGAGCGGGCTCGTTGTGTGCGTCAGGAAAACCTGGTGCGCGAAGTTATCGAGAAGTTCAAGCCGGCTGAAAATTAATTTGCACTACTGAAAAGTAATTGCACTGTTACGACGAGAAGGAGCAATCGAGTGGCCACGACTACAGAGTTGGTTGAGAATGAGATAGAAGCTTCTGGTGTACCGGAAGTAGATTCGAAATATCGCCTCATCATCCTCGCAGCAAAGCGCAGCAAACAGTTACAACGCGGAGCAAACCCGCGCATCGACATCGATCCGCAGAAACACAAGCCGACGCGAATCGCGCTCGAGGAAGTCATTCGCGGCCGGGTCCATTTCGACATCAAGCAAGCAGATCCGAAGGCCGCTCAGTAGGTTGCGTCGGAACAATCGACCAACTTCGTTGGTGGTGTTGTCGGCTCCGAAGGCCGCTCAGTAGGTTGCGTCGGAACAATCCACCAACTTTGTTGGTGGTGTTGTCGGCTCCGAAGTATGCCTTAGTAGGTAGTGCCTGAACGATACCACCAACTCCAGTTGGTGGTAATTTCATATCCGACCTACACCCACCACACGTAGGTAACTATCCCACCGACGAAGTCGGTGGTGTTTACATACCAGCCTACATACCCTTGTAGTCAGGACCGCCGCCGCCTTCGGGCGTGACCCAGTTGATGATCTGGTAGGGGTCCATGATGTCGCAGGTTTTGCAGTGCACGCAGTTTGAGAAGTTGATCTGCAAACGCCGCTTGCCGTTCGCAGCGTCGTCCACCATTTCGTAAACCGCTGCCGGACAGAAACGCTGGCACGGGTTTCCGTACTCCTCAGCACAACGCGTGGAACAGATGTTCGTGTCGAGCACGTGCAGGTGCGCGGGCTGATCTTCGTCATGGGCCACGGCCGCGTGGTAGACATCGGTGACTTTGTTGAAGGTCAACTTCCCATCGAAACGCAGGTCCTTGTATCGCTGAGTCGCGTCTCCGCCGCGATATCCATACGCCGACA
>DATNJO010000049.1:0-13186 GCA_035603895.1 Pyrinomonadaceae bacterium | reverse complement strand
CTGAGCTGACGTTCCAACTGATCGGGCGCGTGCTGGAGCGCATGCCTCGAATCAGACCTAATGTTTGAACAGTAAGCCATCCACAGATTACACAGATGAACCTTACTCAGTTAAGAACTTCTGCGTAATCTGTGGATGGCTTGGTGAGGTACTACTGCTAAAGCATCGCTTTAAACCTACTGCTTTACTGATCCCGCGCTACATCTTCGGCGCGATGGCGCCGTACATCGTGCTGTCGCTGCTGATGTTGAGTGCGGTTCTGTTTGCGCAACAGGCGAGCCGTCTCACTGAAGTACTGCTTTACACCGAGTTGCCGATTTCATTGCTCGCGGAACTCGGAGCGGCCCTGTTACCGGGCGTACTCGTATTCTCCATCCCGCTCGCAGCGCTGGCCGGTGTGATCATCGGCTTTTCGCGAATGGGAAGCGACAGCGAGATCGTTGCGATGCGTGCGGCTGGTGTTGGTTCGTGGACGATGATTTGGCCGGCGCTGGTCGTCGGGCTGTTGTTTAGCGGCGCTACGACGTATCTCCACCTGAAAGAAGCCCCGCGTGCCGCACGCGATCTCGAGCGCATCGCACTCCAGGGCGCGCTCGCAAAACTCGATTCACCAGTCGAACCACGAACGTTCAGCACGTTGCCGCGCTACGTGATTTATGTGCGTGACGGCGACAAGGCGCTTGGCACGTGGGGCCGCGTCTTTATCTTCGCCCAGCAAGCAGATGGGAAGAACAAGGTTTTCACCGCGCGCTCGGGCCGCATCGATTCTTCGGGCGATCAGTCGGAGTTGGTCTTGACGGATGTTCTGGTGACGGAGTTTCCCGACGGGGATCAGACCGACAAACAATATGTTGTTGAGCGCTCGGATCAGTTACGGATCTCCATAAATACGGGGAGATCCGAGATTGTCCAGAAGCTCAATGAGCGAGACACGAACGCCGATGCGATGGACTGGGAAGATTTGCGCGAGCGCGTCAATTCAGGAACCGAACCGCAGCAACGAGAAGCGGTGAGGATTTTGAATCGCCGAGCCGCTCTCGCAACGGCACCGCTTGTGTTCTCGTTGATGGCGGTAGCGCTGGGTATGCGTGTGCGACGCGGTGGACGAAGCGTCGGCGTGTTACTGACGCTGCTGGTCGTAATTGTTTACTACCTTCTTTCGCTGCTTGGTGAATCGCTAGCGCGTGTCGGCACCGTCTCGCCGTACGTTGGACCATGGCTGGCGACCGTATTTATAGTCGGTGTGAGTTTTCTGCTGCTGTTGTTCAACCGGGCTCAGCTTTCGTTTTCAACAGCGCGGTTCAAAAAGGGCGGCGGTGAAAGAGATGACAAAGCGACGCCGAACACGCGTCGACGTTCGGCGGTTGGCGCGGTAACCATGCTCCGCTTTCCCAACTTAATGGATGCGACACTGTTTCGCTCGCTCGCATTGAGTTTCATCGTCTGTTTTGTGGCGCTCGCGGCAATCTTCAACATCTTCACGCTGTTTGAACTGTGGCGGTTTATCGCAGTCACGAATGCAAGCATGGCGCTGGTTGCGCGTTACCTGTTCTTTCTGCTGCCACTGATCGCAGTCGAGCTCTTTCCTGCAACGATGCTAATCTCGGTGCTGGTGACGTACGCGTTGCTCGCGAAACGTCATGAAGCGATTGCGTGGTGGGCGTCGGGGCAGAGCGTCTATCGTTTGATGTTGCCGGGGTTTTTCTTTGCGCTCGCGATGGCGTTTGGCTCGTGGGTGGTCCAGGAACACGTCATGCCCACGAGCAATCTGAAGCAGGATGCGCTGCGCGCACGAATTCGCGGTGGCGAGGCGCGAGCAATCACTCGCACGGGACGCCAGTGGCTTGCCTCAACAGATACACGACGTTTTTACTCGTACGAGTTTGGCGAAGACGGAAGCCTGGTCGAACCGACGGTTTACGAGTTGGATCCGGACGCGGTACATCTGGCCCAGGTTGTCGCTGGTAAATCCGCGAATTGGATTGACGCCTCGCAATTGAAGATCAGCGACACCGAAACACTGACGCTGAAAGGTATGGAGGTCGAGAGGCTAACCGCACCAGAGACAGTCTTCACTGGCGTCGAATCACCGGCGGTTTTTAAACCGACGATCGACAAACCTTCACAACTCAGCGCCAAAGATCTCCAGACTTACTTGAGAGCCGCGAGACAACGTGGCATGGACGTTTCGGCTTTAGCAGTAGCGTTGCAGCGAAAGTACGCTGGTCCATTCAGCATCATCATCATGGCGATCATCGGAATGCCGCTGGCAGTTTCGTTTGGCCGGAAGGGAACGATTATCGCGTTGTGTGCGGCGGTAGTGGTGAGTGTTGCTTACTGGGCTGTGGGTGGTGGATTTCAGCAACTCGGGAGTCACGGCTTGCTGCGTCCGTCAGTTGCCGGTTGGTCCCCACTGGTGATCTTCGCCGCCGCAGGCACTTACTTCCTTTCACGCGTCCGAACCTAAAGCCCTAAAAAGCACAAGAGGCACAAGCAATTGCCTGTGCCCCTCTTTTAACCCCTTATCCGTGTTCTCAGTGTAAATCTGTGGCCTAAGTTCCCATTTCCCAACTCGAAATGTACTCGAGCTGTTCCGGCGTTAACTCATCGATCGAGATACCGAGTGCCCGGAGTTTAAGGGCCGCGATCTCAGTATCGACTTCCGGCGGCAACAGGTGAACACCTGGAGTCAACACGCCTTTCTTCTTCACCAGATACTCAACCGAAAGCGCCTGGTTCGCGAAACTCATGTCCATCACGCTCGCCGGATGTCCTTCAGCCGCTGCGAGATTGATCAAACGGCCTTCGCCGAGAACCATGATGCGATGTCCACTCGACTGAACCTTGTACTCCTCGACAAACGGACGCACCGTCATCGGCTCGCCGGCCATCTCGCGTAACGCAACAAGATTCAACTCCAGATCGAAGTGACCGCTGTTGCAAACGATTGCGCCGTCCTTCATGCGTGAAAAATGTTCGCCGTCGATAACGTGTCTATTGCCCGTGACCGTAACGAAGATGTCGCCGATTGCAGCAGCTTCGGCAATCGGCATAACGCGGAAACCGTCCATCACGGCTTCGACCGCCTTGATCGGATCGATCTCGGTAACAACAACGTTCGCGCCCATGCCACGCGCGCGCAACGCAACGCCTTTGCCGCACCAACCGTAACCAACCACAACCAGGTTGCGTCCGGCGAGCAGAATGTTTGTCGCGCGAATGATGCCGTCGAGTGTCGACTGGCCCGTGCCGTAACGGTTATCGAAGAAATGTTTTGTTTGTGCGTTGTTGACCGCGATCGAAGGGAAGGGCAGGACGCCGGCTTTCTCCATCGCCTCGAGACGTTGAATACCCGTGGTGGTCTCTTCCGTGGATCCGATGACCTCTTTGATCTGGTCGCCACGCTCTTTAAGCAACGTCGCGACGACGTCCGAGCCGTCGTCGATGATGATGTCCGGATGCGAATCGAGCGCGGTTCTGACGTGTCGATTGTAGGTGTCAGTTGATTCGCCTTTGATAGCGTAAACGGGAATGCCCCAATCCGAGACCAAAGCTGCCGCGACGTCGTCTTGCGTCGAAAGGGGATTGGAAGCGATGAGCACTGCTTCCGCGCCACCTGCTTGCAGTGCGCGCGCCAGGTTTGCGGTTTCGGTTGTGATGTGGGCGCAGGCGACGAGTTTGACGCCCTCCAGTGGTTTCTCTTCCGCGAAACGCTCGCGGATCAAACGCAGCACCGGCATTTCTCGCTCGGCCCACTCGATGCGCTGCTTGCCTTGCGGCGCTAAGCCAATATCTTTCACGTCGAATTCGACGGAACGTGTTGCACTCATATTCGATGATTCCTCTATTGATGAATTCAGCCGCAAAGAAGCACAAGAGAAGATGACCGATGTCTAAGGTGCTTGAATGCTGCTACTGCCTCTTGTGCCTTTTTGTGGCTCTAGATTCCGGCTCCTTCGCGCAATGCTTCAGCTTTGTCGGTTCGTTCCCAGCTAAAGCCTTCCTCGTTGCGGCCAAAATGACCATAAGCCGCGGTTGCTTTGTAAATCGGCCGGCGCAGATTGAGTTCCTGAATGATACCGCGCGGAGTCAATTCAAAATTATCTCGCACGAGCTTCGCCAACGCGGCTTCGCTGATGCGGCCCGTGCCTGCCGTGTCGACCAGCACCGAAACCGGATCTGCAACGCCGATGGCATAAGCGAGTTGGACCAAACAACGATCGGCGAGTCCGGCGGCGACAATGTTCTTCGCCACGTAGCGCGCCATGTAAGCAGCAGAGCGATCGACCTTCGTCGGGTCCTTGCCGGAGAAAGCGCCACCGCCGTGGGGCGCGTAGCCACCGTATGTATCCACGATGATCTTGCGGCCGGTTAGACCAGCATCGCCTTGTGGACCACCAGTGACAAATCTTCCGGTCGGATTGATGTGATACTTCGTGTCCTTGTCGAGCAACTCAGGTGAGACCGTATGCTTGATGACTTTCTCTTCGATCTCAGCGCGGAGTTGTTCGTTGGTTACGTCGTCGGCGTGTTGCGAAGAGATGACCACGGCTTCAAGCCGGAACGGACGGCCGTCGCGATACTCGACAGTGACTTGAGATTTTCCATCAGGACGCAGATACGGAAGCTCACCCGACTTGCGCACTTCCGACAGACGACGCGTGAGCATGTGGGCCAACTGAATCGGCAACGGCATCAGCTCGGGTGTTTCGTTACAAGCGAAACCAAACATCAGACCCTGATCGCCGGCGCCGCCCGTGTCAACGCCCATTGCGATGTCAGGTGATTGCCGATCGAGCGCAGACAACACCGCGCAGGTGTCGCAGTCGAAACCGTACTTCGCGCGGGTATACCCGATCTCGCGCACTGTTTCGCGCGCGACTCGTGAATAATCGATGACGGCGTTGGTAGTGATCTCACCAGCTACGACGACGAGACCGGTCGTAACCAACGTCTCACAAGCGACGCGCGACGTAGGGTCGACACTCAGCGCAGCATCAAGGACCGCATCAGAGATCTGATCGGAGATTTTATCTGGGTGTCCTTCAGTGACGGATTCGGAGGTGAACAAGTAACCGGATTCGGTATTCAAAACAACTCCTTTGCGTATACAGACTTGAATTTAGTGCAGAAAAAGACCACGCAATGTAACAGTCCGGCTTCACGAGTGTCAAGGAACGCTGACTCGGACTTTTGCGCAAAAACGTAGAAAATACTCAACTAACAATCAATTCCCCGAGGCAATTCCCCGACTCACGAAGTTCAGCATCATGACCAAAAAATCGGCCTCCTTAATGGAGGTAACACTCACCCTCTCCAATGCGGCTAAGGCCGCCCATTTTCACTTCGGTGAAGACACAGCGATCGTCGCCGTGCAACACATGCTCTGGCAAACGGTCGACCTCTGCGAAGCTTTGGCAGTACTCGGAGCCAGGCGGGAAAACATCTTTGCTCTCGGCAAGATATATTCAAACAGTCCTGTGGTGATCGAGGTGCTGCGCGAACTCGGAGTCACTGTCGTGCAAAGCTCCTGGCCTGAGCCGGGACAATTCGAGCGGCATTTTCAAGCGGACATAAATCAACTATGGGAACTCGTTGCCCAGGGTCTCTCACGCCGCGCTATTAAACGCATTCTCGTGTTGGACGACGGCGGCGCGTGCACCACCAGGATTCCGCCGGAGTTGCTGCGCCGGTATGCCGTCGCCGGTGTGGAGCAAACTTCGTTCGGCATGTTTTTGTTTGAGAAACAGCCGCCACCGTTTGCCGTCATGTCGTGGGCCAGAGCCGCGGTGAAACTACAGATCGGTGGCCCCCTCTTTTCGCAGTGCCTGCTGGCAAGATTGCAGAGTCACGTGCTGGGTGGCGACACACTAACCGGCGAAAACGTTGGCATCATAGGTTTGGGCAGCATCGGCAGTTCGATGGCTCACCTTGTTGAGCGACAGAACAACAACGTCATTTTTTACGATCCCGACCCGCAGTTGCGGATTCCTGATTACCTGCACGGACGAATCACACGCGTCGACTCGCTCGAAGAGTTGATGTTGCGTTGCGACTACGTGATTGGTTGTTCGGGACGAAATCCTTTCAAAGATCAATGGCCGTTGAAATACAAGCCCGGAGTAAAACTCTTCAGCGCGTCGGGTGGTGACCAGGAATTTCGACCGATCATTAACGATCTGAAAACCCGACGAGGCTTTAACGTGACGGCCTTCGCGTGGGACATCCATTCGCAAAATGGACCGTCGGGCCCGATCTCGATCGCGTACCTGGGCTATCCCTACAACTTCGTCGCTCGCGACATCGAAGCCGTACCAACACGAGTGGTGCAGCTCGAAACCGGCGGTTTACTCGCCGGGTTGATTCAGGCGCGCAGCTACTTACGCTTTTGCGAAGAAGGTCACATGAAGAGTCACGGCGTTCATCGCATTTCGCCCGAAGCGCAACGCTTTGTCTACGAGACGTGGCTCAAAGTGATGAACTACCAACACATCGATCTGCCGCTGCTCTATGGCTGCGATCCGGCGATACTCGAAGCGGCGCATAATCTCTGGTGGTATGTCGAAAACAGCGAGCCGTATCCGTCGCTGAGTTATCGACCGCATCACGCGACTGAAACGGTGATGACGCGCATGATTGAGGGGAATAGCGCTTCAGAGTTCGGGAACCAGCGGAAGTTTGAGCCGGATCTCTGTTCCCTTCGAAATCTTTGAATTTATCTCGACGTCGCCGCCAGCGGCGTGAGCGCGCTCCAACATGCCGAGCAGTCCGAGTGTGGCAGCGCGAGGCGCACGCCGTTGCAGAGCTTCGGGATCGAAACCCACGCCATTGTCCTTCACCGACAAACGCAGCAGGCTATCATCTTTAACGAGGCGCAAAGTCACGCTTTTAGCGCGTGCGTGACGAACCACGTTCGTTAACGCTTCCTGCGCGATGCGGAAACACGCTGTCTCGAGTTCACGTGAGAATCGTTCGTTAGGATCCTCGAGATCGACGATTAGGTTGGCGTCCAGCCCGGTGCGTTTTGCATAGCGATCGATGTACCAGTGCAGCGCGGTGACCAGACCGAGATCGTCCAGCAATGGAGGACGAAGATCGACGGACAGATCGCGCACGAGTCTCAGCGCCTCGTCAACGGCTTCGATGTTGTCCTTAATATGTGGGCCTGCTTCTGCTCCGTTGCACACGCGCTGAACCGTGTGGAGGTTCATCTTCACCGCGGTTAAGACCTGTCCGATCTGATCGTGCAGCTCACGCGCGATCCGGCGGCGTTCTTCCTCTTGCGCTTCGATCAACTGTCGCGAAAACATTTGCAGCGCATCCTGCGCCTGCTTTCGTTCGGTGATATCACGCGCCGTGCCCTGCACACCGACCATCAAACCGTTTTCGTAGATCGCGCGGCTGCTGACCTCCACCGGCACACGACGCCCGTCCTTGGCAATCACTTCCACTTCGTAGGTCGTCTCACCTCTTTGGGCAAGCTTCCCACAGAAGCGATTGCGGACGTTGTTGATGTGTTCGCTGGCGACGAACTCTGAAAAGTTGTGACCGACAATCTCTTCGCGGCTGTAGCCGGAGAGTTTTTCGGCGGCGTGATTGATCGAGATGTAAGTACCCTGAAGATCGTGAACGTACATCGCATCGCGCGCGTTCTCAAACAGTTCGCGGTAGCGTTCTTCACTTTCGCGCAAGGCAGCTTCGACGCGTTTGCGTTCCGCGATGCGTTCCTCGAGTTCAACCACGTAATGCTGTGTCTGCTCGAAGAGCTGCGCGTTTTGAATCGCGCTGGCGGCGCGAGCGGCGAGCGATTCGGCAACGCGGACGTGTTCGCTCTGGAAGAAGTCGGGTTGAACTTTGTCCAGTGAATAAAGACCGATCACTTTGCCGGACGTGACTAGCGGAACTCCCATCCAGTTACGCACGTGATCCGCGCCGGGCATCCACTGCCACCCCGGTTCGCGCCGTGTGTCAGGCACGAGGACACTCTGTTTCGTTTCGCATATCCGCCGGAGCAGGGGATTGGCGTTTCCGTTGAAGGCGATCGCGCGCGTCGTCTCAACGTTTTGGAATCCTTCGTAACGGCGCAAGGCACTCACCACGAAGGAATGATCATCGCGCAACATCACGTTCGCACTGTCGTAGGGAACGAGCTTGCTCAGGTAGTCGAGCAGTGTTTCGAGCACACGCTCGAGGCTGAGGTTTTCGGTAAGGGCGAGATTTGCATCACGCAGGATTTCCGTTTCCTGCCGGATGGCGTGTTCTCGGGCTAACAGTCCATGGAGATCAGGCATTACTTACCTCGGCAATAAATCCGCACGAGTTATTTTCACGCACAAGTGTGCTTGTACTCACAAGCACACTTAGGTCTTCAAACGTTGACTGGAAACGTGAGGCAGACGCTGACTTAGATCACGCGTGGAGCGGACTGCAATCGGTGGGCGAGCGACCTATCCGCCTTTTCAGCTCAACCAAACGTGCGCCCTGATTCTAACACGGCCAGAGAAATAATTTGATCGACTGACTCGGCGCCGACGAATTGCCGGAGCGATCGACCGCTCTAACAAAGAACGTGTTCTCGCCGTGCGCGGTGGCGTAAACAAAGTCCATGTCGATGCCCGCCGAAACAGGAAGCGGACTCACAATGCCATTAACAAAGATCTCGTACTCGATCTTGTCCTGTGAATCCACGTTGTCAGTGGTTTGATTCCAACCCAGGAAAATCTCACCGCAGCTCATATCGTTAACGAGCCGCAAATTCGCAGGCGCCAGTGGCGGCGTCGTGTCGCTACTCGGTTGCGTGGTCGCAAACGCGGTGTTGCTGAAGGACGTGTTGTTACCCGCGGACCAGTCGGAAACACTGATACTAAAACTGTAAGTAGTCCCCGGTTTGAGATGACGAACGACTGCGGCCAGTTTATCGGCTGACCCGGACGAGACCCAGTTGACGAACTGAGTGGTGGGCGTACCGTTCACGTTGATTCCGTAAGAGCAACAGTTATTGGTGACGTTGTCGGTTCCCTTGGTCCAGGTCAAGCGCACTTGCGACGGAGTAACCGACACCGCTTCGAGGAAAGGAACCGGCGGACCGGTTACATCAGCGAGCGTGTTTGCTTTCGCGGTGTTGCTGTCAGCGGAACGATTTCCGGTACCGTCTACTGCGTAGATTGAAAATGAGTAGGGACTGTTGGTCGCGAGAAACTTCGCCGTGTACGTAGTCTGCGTTTGACTGATGGTCGCGAGCGAGTTGTAAGCACTGTTCTGCAGGTTGTTGATCTTCAGCCTGTAAGAGAACTTTCCGGAGTTGTCAGTCGAGGGGTTCCAGACCAGAGTAACGGTGGTTTCTGTTATCGACGTGACTCTCAGATTGGACGGTACTGCGGGCGGCGTTCGATCGCCGCGCTGAGCCGAAGCAGATGAACCAACAAACACAGAAACGACAAAGACAGCAAGAATTGCCAATAGATTTAACGACCGGGAAAGGTGTCGAGTAGTCATGGTCCTGTTTCCTCCTCCTGAGGTTGTTCAGTTCAGCGCTGTCAGGGGCCCAATGATCTCGAGGGATGCGAGAGACTATCACGATCTTTGGTGCTCTCTGTTGTCAATGAAACCTAAGTTCGTTGGGATTTCGTGACGCTCGTCTGACGAATTTGAGGCAGAGAGTTTTTTGAAACTCCAGGGCCATCAGGTCGTGTACACTGCGAATGGCTCACCTAACTTGCGAAACACTGGAGGAACTATGAATCGCTTTGCACAGCTAACCTTGCTGGTCCTGGTGATGGTCCTATTGTCATTGAGTACGTTGGTCGTCGTGGCTTCGCCACAGGCTGCGAAGAGCGCGACCGGAAAACTTCTGCAAGTAACCGGGCAGGTCACTGTCAATGGCGCGAGAGCGATCGCCGGCGCATCGATTTCTTCAGACAGCGCGATCACGACCGGACAAAACTCGAGCGCGGTCGTGAGTCTCGGCAAACTCGGACGTGTAGAAGTGTTGCCGCAGACAACGATGAAGTTGAGCTTTACTGACGACAGCGTTTCAGTCTCGATGCTGGAAGCCGGCCGCGTCCGAATCTCGTCGTCCTCCAACGTCAACGCGTCGACGACAACCAATGACGGGCACGCCATCGCCACTGGCAGGCAGCGCAACGAATTCATCGTCGACACGAGCTGCGGCAACACCTTCGTTTCAGTTAAGAAAGGTAACGTGGAACTCCGTGTCGGTACCGAAGACAATACCGTCAAACAGATCGCCGCCGGTAACCAGGACACTGCCGGAACAGCAAGACCCGGCTGCACCCCGGCGCCGTAGTTCACCTTTTAGCCTGAGTGTCTCAAGTAGAGACGGCGATTCACGGCCGCAATCCTCGCGTGCGGCTGTGAAGTTTGAGTTTGCGCTTCCTTTGAGGGACGGGCGGGCAAACTCAAAATTATACGCGTCCTGGGGCAGCCTGCTCGTTTCAATATTCTTGCGTTGATGCTATTATTCCCCGGCGCGATAAGGCTGTAGTTGGCTTTGCTGTCGCACAACACCCTGCAAGAGTTGTGCTACTGCCGCGTTGCGAAGTGTCTTCTCCGATGCCTTTCCACTGGCCTCGGAAACTCCACACCAAGCAAAACTACTCCCGTAGCAAACGACGTATTTGCTCAAAATGAGACACTGCAAATCATTTGCAGAGCGCCTTGCAGACTTCGTTTAGGTTTTTTGGGTGTTGTAGTTATCAACCTCGTCTGAACCCAAAAACAGGCAATCGATCCCTTCTCAGGAGGCTTACTGGGACTGCCTCTGTACCGGGAACTGTCTTATGAGTGTTTTTTCTAAAGTGTTTCCTCTCTCGGGAATACTCTCGCTCAAGAGAGGTTTAAATCCACGCCTGATCATCATCTTTGCGGGGCTGACGATACTGTTGACCGGAATCGTCATCTTTGGTTGGGAGCAAGTCTTGCGGCCTCCTTACTTCGCCTGGGTCGAGCGGAATTATCCCGGCACGCAAAACGCGGATTACCGTTACAAGCTCGAGCAAAGAGTCGAGCACGTCTTCATCTCGATGACGGTTGACTTGATCGTTGTCAGCCTGTTGCTCGCAATTGTCGGTCGAAAACAGGAACGGCTGCTCGCAGCAAACGAACAACTCGCGCACAGTGAAAAAGTTGCGACGCTCGGCCGGGTTGCCGCGCAAGTGGCACACGAAGTCAGAAACCCGCTCGCGGGTCTGTTGCTCTATTCAGAACATCTCAAGTCGAAACTCGACGGAAAAGCGCAAAACGGTGAAGCAGAGCTCGTCGATAAGATCATCGACACAATCAACAATCTCACCGCCACCACCGAACAGATTCTGAACTTCGCGCGGCCTGTTACGCTCGCGCCTAAACGTTTAGATTTGAATGGAGTTGCGCAAGACGTAATCCAACTTCTGAGCACGGAGATCGCAGCCCGTGGCATCGAGACGAAACTCGAACTCGATCCTTCACCAGTCGCCGGAATGCTCGACGAACCATCCATTCGCGCGGCAACGCTCAATCTTGTGCTGAACGCGGTTCAGGCGATGTCCCAGGGTGGCGTCCTGACTATTTCCACCGGTACATCGGGCAACAAAGTGTGGATGGTGATCAAAGACACTGGCTCCGGTATGACTCCCGTGCAGGTCAAAGAGATCTTTGAACCATTCAAAACAACAAAGAGCCGTGGTCTCGGTCTCGGAATGCCTTACGCACAAAAGATCATTCACCAACATGGTGGTCAAATCACAGTCGAAAGCCGCCCCGGAAAGGGAACTCAGGTCAGAATCGAACTGCTTACCAACGGAAGGAACTCACAGTGATCGCACAGCCCCGCAAGAAAATTCTGGTCGTCGATGATGAGCCGAGCGTGACCGGATCGCTTGAACTGATCCTTAGTGACGCTGGCTATGAAGTCGTAACCGCTCACAGTGTTGCCGACGCAACCGGCATCCTTAAAGAAACTACAGTAGATCTCGTCATCACTGACCTGCGTTTGTCAGACGCTACCGGCATCGATCTGACCATGCACATCAAACGAACTACTCCGGAGGTCGAGGTGATTCTGATGACTGCCTACGGCTCGATCGACGTGACCATCGAAGCGATCAAAGCCGGCGCTTATTATTATCTCGAGAAGCCTTACACACCCGATCGATTGTTCGCACTTGTGGATCGCGCTTTACAGCTAGCCGCATTGAGACACGAGAACGAGTCGCTGAAACGGACACTCGCCGGCGACAGTGAAACGTTTGGCATGATTGGCCGCGATCTGAAGATGTGTCAGATCTTCGAAACCATTCGCACAGCCGCGCCTTCCGACGCGTCCGTACTGATCGAAGGCGAAAGCGGAACCGGCAAAGAGTTGATCGCGACGGCGTTTCACACGCAGAGTCAACGGGCCGCGGGACCGTTCATTCGCATCAACTGTGCCGCGATTCCACACGAGCTCATCGAATCGGAATTGTTCGGTTACAAGAAGGGAGCGTTTACCGGCGCGGATCGCGACAAGCGAGGACTTATCGAAGCCGCGAACCAGGGCACGTTGCTGCTGGACGAAATTGCGGAAATGCCAACACACCTGCAAACGAAACTGCTCCGCGTGTTGCAGGAACGAAAGCTACGCCGCCTCGGCGACGAGCGTGAGATCACCGTCAACTTCCGTTTGGTGTCGGCGACAAACCGAAACACTCAAGCGCTTTTGGACGAAGGACTGTTGCGTAAGGATCTCTACTTCCGCATCAGCACGATCAAGCTGAGGGTTCCGCCTCTTCGTGAACGTCTCGACGACGTACCATTAATCGCCGGACGTTTTCTCAAACGGTTCAACGAGCAGTACGGAAAAAGAATTTACGATCTTGCACCGGAAACGGTTATGCGTTTGGTTCGTTACGACTGGCCGGGCAACATTCGCCAGCTCGAAAGTGTTATCGAACGTGCCGTGCTGTTTTGTCCGGGCCCAGAATTGCAACCAAATTGTTTGCCTGAGGAGTTTCAAACACGCGCAACGAGCTCGAGCTTCATTATTCCTCCGCTACTGGCCATGGAAGAAATCGAGCGTGAAGCGATCATGCAAACTCTCGAACGCACCGCGGGTAACGTGAAGAAGAGCGCGCAGATCCTTCGTTTTCCACGGCCGACGTTTTATCGCAAGCTCAAGAAACTCGGTATAAAGGTCGAACGTCCTGATTCG
>DATNJO010000048.1:0-7885 GCA_035603895.1 Pyrinomonadaceae bacterium | reverse complement strand
AGCCACTGAAGATCTGACAGTCAATGTTACGCCGGACAATCTGGCTTACCTGATGTATACCTCCGGCTCGACCGGCATTCCGAAAGGTGTCGCCATCACACACCGAAATGTCGTTGGCCACACCAAGACGGCGAACTTCGTTTCACTAAGTCCCGATGAAATCTTACTGCAGCTCGCACCGGTCTCGTTTGATGTGTCGACATTTGAAATCTGGGGCGCCCTGCTGAATGGCGGCCGGCTGGTTGTGTACTCACCCACACTGCCTTCGCTGAGTGAGTTGGGCGAGTATATTACGCGGACTCAAGTCACTACCCTGACTCTCACCACGGGATTGTTCCATCAGTTTGTCGATACCCACATCAGCAACATCGGCGCAGTCAGGCAATTGGTAACAGGCGGCGACAGGTTATCTCCGACCCATTTGAAGAGGGCACTGGAACAGATCGACAACGTCACGATCGTGAATGGCTATGGTCCAACTGAGGCAACTGTGTTCGCCTGCTGCTATCCGGTAGAGCGCGATCGTCCCATGACGTCCGTGCCAATCGGACGGCCCGTTTCGAATACACGTCTGTACGTCGTCAACGCCATGCAACCAGCCGGTGTTGGCGAGCGGGGCGAACTGTTCATCGGCGGCCATGGTCTCGGCCGCGGTTATCATCGCCGGCCCGATCTGACGGCCGACCGATTCTCACCGGATGCTTATGGACCAGAACCGGGAGGCCGGCTATATCGCACCGGCGACGCTGCTCGTTACCTCAATGATGGAATGATTCAGTTCCTCGGCCGGATTGACGATCAGGTCAAGATCAGCGGCTTCCGCATTGAACCGCGCGAGATTGGCACGGTGCTTTCGACGCATCCCACACTCAGCGCAGCGCTCGTTGTGGTTAGGGAAGACATGCCCGGACAGAAGTTTCTCGTCGCGTACGTCGTTGGCAATACTGAAGCCGGGCCAAACACCGATGAGCTGCGCGCTTACCTGAAAGAGCGTCTGCCGGAATACATGGTTCCTTCAGTGTACGTGCCGCTCGAAGCACTACCGCTCACGCCGAATGGAAAGATCGATCGAAACGCACTGCCGGCGCCGCAGGTTTCTCTTACTCGAGCCGGTAAACAATACATCGCTCCACGAAACGATCTCCAGCAACAGTTGGTTGATATTTGGGAAGAACTGTTCAAACTGCATCCGATCGGAATCACTGACAACTTCTTCGAACTCGGTGGCCACTCTTTACAGATGATCATGCTGGTCGCACGCGTTGAGGAACGCCTTGGCAAGCGCGTGGCGATGGCCGAGTTGTTTGAAGATCCGACGATCGAGCACCTCGCAGAGTTGATTGGACACGGTAAAGAAGCCCTCTTCCAATCATTGCTGGTGCCGTTACAAATCGAAGGATCGAGTCCACCGTTCTTCGGTCCGCACGCAAGCGGAGGCAGTGTCTGGTGCTACAAAGAACTGGTCCAATCACTGGGCAACGATCGACCGTTCTATGGCATACAGCCGCGCGAGCCGGAAAACGGGTTGATGTATCACAGCGAGATCGAGGCGATGGCCTCTGACTACGTGCAGGCGATTCGTGGGTTCCAACCCCACGGCCCGTATTGGTTAACCGGTTGGTCCATGGGTGGGGTTATCGCTTTTGAGATGGCTCGCCAACTGCAACAGCAGGGACAGCAGATCGGAATGTTGGCGCTCATCGACGCTGTCGCTCCCGAGGCTGAAGAATCAGAGTACAACTGGGGGATTCTCTTGTCGCTCTTTGCGTTTGATCTGGGATTGAATCAGGAAAGCGTTAAGAAGCCACTCGCAACATCGCTGCCGCAAATGGCCCAACTTCGGCAACTCTGGTCAGAAGCCAGACGCGGCGGCGTGGTGCCTTCGGAGATGACTCTCGTAGAGTTTCGCCAACTCTTCGACACGTTCAAGATCAACGCCAACACGATGCGTCGTTATCTGCCGGGAGAATTTCAGGGCCGCATCGTACTCTTCCGCCCCGAAGTAGACGTCGAGGAGATCAACTTCGGTAACGATCCGAAGTACCTCGCATGGTTAACCCAAAAGGGCAAACGTAAAGATAAATACAGAGGCTGGGACGATCTGGTGAGTGGCGGCGTAGAACTGCGCAAAGTTCCCGGGAATCACTTTACGATGCTGCGCGATCCCAATGTGCAGGTCCTCAGCGAACAACTTAAATCGCTCGTTGCGAGAAATGAATCATGAGCAACTTACTCAAACTCATGTCCGTGATTGCGAAGTGGTCGAAGGGCATTCGCCATTCGCGGACAATGATCGCGGTCGCGATCCTCACCAGTTTCATCGCGGGTGTGGGTTACACGCTGCTGATCGCACTGATCAAAGGGGCACTGGCGGACGGCTTACTCGCGTCGCCCAATGTGATCTGGTCGTTCGTCGCGTTCTGTTTGGCGATTCCGATCTGTGGTTTTGCTTCGCAGATGGTGTTGCTTTCGCTGACTTCAAGAGCTGCTTATGAGCTGCGGATTCAACTCTCGCGTCAGATTCTCGCGTCGCCATTGCGGCAATTGGAATCACTCGGACCACACAAGCTGCTGGCTACCGTGACGCAGGACATCGGCAGCGTGATCGAGTTGGTTACGGTCCTGCCGCAAATGTTGACGCAAATGGCGATGATGGTCGGTTGTTTAGTTTATCTCGGCTGGCTTTCGTGGAAATTGATGCTGGTGATGCTGGGTTTCATGGCCATCGGCTTACTCACCCATCAGTTGCCTTTAATGCGTGCGTTTCGTTACTTCCGCCTGCTGCGCGAGGAATGGGACGCGATGTACAAAGCGTTTCACGGCATCATCGTTGGCACGAAAGAGTTGAAGCTCAACCGTAATCGCCGTGAAGCATTCATTGCGCGACAACTCGAACCCGCGGCTGCGGGGCTCCGTGATTACGGCATAAAAGGCAATGCAATCGCGATGGCAGTTTCCAACTGGGGACAGATACTGTTCTTCGTCTTCATCGGGCTGCTGTTGTTTGCGACGCCGCTGATGATCGGGATCTCGCCGCAAGTGCTGGTTGGTTACACACTCGCGGTGCTCTTCATGATCACGCCGTTGACAATGCTTCTCAATCAGATACCTTCGTTGGAACGCGCGTACCTGGCTGCGGAACGAATCGAAGAACTGGGTTTCTCGCTCGGCGCAACGAAACCGGAAAGCCTCGCACCGGTTTCTACTTCGGACATTCCGTGGCGCCGGCTCGATCTGGTCAACGTAACACACAGCTATCGTCAGGATAGTGGCAGTGCCGAGTTTGAACTCGGCCCGCTCAACATGACCTTTTATCCCGGCGAGTTGATCTTTCTCATCGGCGGTAACGGCAGCGGTAAAACTACGCTCGTCAAACTGCTGATGGGTTTGTATGAACCCGAAGCAGGAGAAATCCGTCTCGATAACAAACCGGTAACGACGGAAGAACGAGACGACTACCGGCAGCAGTTTTCAGCCGTCTTCTTCGACTTCTACCTCTTCGAACGGCTTTTCGGTTTCGAAACGCAAGACATCGATGCCGAGAGCCAGAAATACCTCGACTTGCTGCAACTCAGTCACAAACTGACGATCAAAAACGGACAGCTCTCAACAGTAGATTTATCGCAGGGACAACGTAAACGAGTCGCACTGTTAAATGCTTACCTTGAGGATCGTCCGATTTATATCTTCGACGAATGGGCTGCCGATCAGGATCCGCAGTTCAAACGAATTTTCTATTACGAACTCGTGCCGGAATTGAAGAACCGAGGTAAGACCGTGATCGTGATCTCCCACGACGATCGGTATTACGGCCTGGCTGACCGCTTGATTAAACTGGAGTCAGGCAAGATCGAATACGACCAACCAGTCGTCCATCCGGAACCATTGATCACTACCGCCGCAGCCCCTGTGATGTAGGCGAAAAGTTGGTACTGTTTATGTTATCCTCAGTCGCCAAACTTATTGCTGGAGGTCCCATCAACGATGCTTGCTGATCTGGCGCAGGACATCCGCTACGCCTTCCGCTCACTCATCAAGACTCCGGTCTTCTCACTCGTAGCAGCTTTTACGATTGCGATTGGTATCGGCGCCAACGTTGTAGTCTTTACGTTGGTCGAGCGCATTCTGTTAAGCCCGCTGCCATTCAATGAGCCGGATCGCATTGTGCGACTGGTGCAGTCGTATCCCGAGATTGGCTTAACGACGTGGGGACTCTCGCCAGCAACGTACACCGCCTATCGCAACAGCCAACACTCGTTTGATGCCCTCGCCGTTTATCAAAACACCGGAGTTATTCTTACGGGCGGCGACAAAGCCGAGTACCTTCAGGCGTGTAGAGTCAGCGCTGACTTTTTCAAAGTCTTCGGAGTCACGCCGCAATACGGCCGAACCTTTGCGGCTGATGAAGACACTGCGGGCAAGGAAAACGTCGTGGTCCTGGGTTACGGTTTGTGGTCGAGCCGCTTCGGGAGCGATCCACAAATTGTGGGCAAGCAGATACTGGTGAGTGACGTGCCGATGCAGGTCATCGGCGTGATGCCGCAGAGTTTTCAGTTTCCGATTCCGGACACGCAGTTGTGGTCTCCGATGGTGATAAACCCACAGGCGACAGCGCCCTTCACAATGGCTGCGGTCGGCAAACTCAAACAGGGTCTTTCAGCTTCCGCTGCAACCGCGGACACAACCGCAGCGCTTTGGAATGCGGCGAATGAGAATCCCAAGATCATCCTGCGCAAGAGTCCACCACCGCCAGGCATCGGTTTGAAAACCATCGTGACGCCACTCAAAGAATTCGTGGTGGCAAATATCAGGACTCGCTTGTTGATTGCGCAGGTGGCAGTGGCGTTTGTGTTACTGATCGCGTGTGCGAACGTCGCGAATTTGCTTTTGAGTCGAGCGACAAAGCGAACCTCGGAAATTGCTTTACGTCTCGCGCTGGGCGCGTCGCCCGGAAGAGTCATCCGCCAACTGCTTACTGAGAGTGTTGTGCTGGCGATGATCGGCGCCGTTGCCGGAGTCGTTTTCGCATGGTTGTGTCTGCGAGCGTTGACACAGATCTATTCCGACGGAATTCCGCGTATCAATGAGGCGAGCATCGGTGGCACCGTGCTCGTCGTGACAGTCGCTGCAACCGTTACGACCGGTCTTCTGTTTGGCGTGATCCCGGCTTTTCGAGCCTACTGGCTCGGCGTGAAAGGCGGCATGACTGAAGGTCAAAGGGGAAGCGTCGGAAATACCAGCCGCCGTTTGAATTCGTCGTTGGTAGTCGTGCAGATGGCGTTGTCGCTCGTTTTATTGATTGGCGCCGGACTGGTATTGAAGAGCTTCCAAAACTTGATGCGCGTGCAGCCGGGATTTGATGCTGACAAGGTCCTAACCATGATTGTGCCTGTGTCCAACAAAAGAGGGACGCAGGAGCAACTGATGGGATTTTACAAACGGTTACTCGACGACGTGCGCTCGCTTCCGGGAGTACACGCAGCGGCGATCTCTTCAAACGTACCGTTCAGCGGCCGGCCTGTACTCGACGGACACATCGTCGAGGGCCAGGAACCAAACGGCGAGGGCGACGCGCCTCAGGCGGAAATAAAAGTCGTCAGTCCCGGTTATTTCAAAGCAATGGGCATGACGATGCTTCAGGGACGCGACTTCAACGACTCTGATTACTTCAACAATCCGGACACAGACATGGGACGCCTGGTCGCGATTGTCGATCAAAATATGGCCAAGACTTATTGGCCTGACGGCAACGCGCTCGGCAAACGAATTCGTACCAACGATCCGGAGTGGTACACGATCGTCGGTATCGTGACACCCGTAAAGGAACAGAATCTCGCGGCTGATGCGCTGCCGCATCTTTACCTCGCTACCGATCAGCTTGGTTTTGCTTACGGTCAGAGTCGCGATCAAAACCGAATGTTTCTAGTGGTTAACTCTGACAATCCCAACGGCATTGCGCCCGCGATCCGCGATCGCGTTCGCGCACTCGATCCGGACGTGCCTGTGTATAACGTCAGCACGATGAACGAGAGTATTCTCAAGCGGCTCGGCGCGTTGCGTTTGATCAACTTTCTGTTAACGGCGTTTAGTGTGATGGCCTTGTTGCTCGCTGCCATCGGCACTTACGGCGTCATGTCTGTGTCGGTTAATAACCGTGCGCCTGAATTTGCGATCCGTCAGGCACTCGGAGCACAGCCGCGCAACCTGCTGTTCTCAGTCTTAAAACAAGGTCTGGTGCTCGCAGCGCTCGGCACCGCCATCGGTCTTTTGGGCTCGTGGTTCCTGACCACGGCTATCGCAAGTCAACTATTCGGCGTGAGCACTACCGATCCACTGGTGTTCACCATCACCCCGGCAATCCTGGTAACCGTAGCTTTATTGGCTTCCTTCCTGCCGGCACGCCGGGCATCACAAACTGATCCGGCAGTCGTCTTACGCGAGTCGTGAAATCGATGGCGTCAACCCACTCTTGACGCCGTCCTCTTAATAATTCACTTCCACCAAACTACTCGAATCGTCCTCAGTAGATCCCCCCTGAGGGAAGGGAATCGTCTATGAACATACTTGGACTCAGCTTTAGCGACCACGAAGCTTCGGCTGCGCTGGTTATGGACGGCAAACTCGTTTCGGCGATCGCCCGCGAACGCGTCACACGCATCAAGCGTGACGGAATCAGATGGGGCGGTTGCCGTCTCGATCTTTCTCCGGCGATTCAGTATTGCCTGGACACAAACGGACTGACACTCGACGACATCGGTCTGGTGGTTTGGAGTCACACCGATCATCTTCCCGCCGATGAGGTCTATCAGAAATTAGCTACCGAAGGCGGACACGATATCCTCAGCCGTCCGATGCTGCCGATTCCTCATCACTTCGCACACGCGTGTGGCGCCTATTACTCATCGCCTTTCAGAGGCGAAGTAGCCGTGATGATTGTTGACGGTGCGGGTGGACCATTTGGTTCGATGATGAAGCATTGCACTGGTCCTGAACCAGAGAAGATCGCCCGCGGAGGAGTGCCGATTCAGAATCTGTCTCCTTTCGAAGGCGATGGTTCGCGAGAGCTCGAAAGTTTTTATCGTTTCAACGACAACGGCGGCGAAGTGCTCAGAAAAGTGATCGGGCACTGGTGCGGAATTGGTGCGGTTTATGGTCACGCGTCGAAGCTCATCTTCGGCGACTATCTCGACGCCGGCAAAACGATGGGCCTCGCTCCGTACGGGCGTCCGCACGCGACAAAACTCTTTTTCGAAGAAACCGGCCCGGAAGGTATGCGCACGTTCGCGCGATCGGTTTCGCAGGAACGTTCCGCACTCGAGAGTCGCATCGAGAAGTGGCGGCAACACACGAAATCGTCCAACTACAAGAGCGAACTGTTGACTGATTTCACCGCCAGTTTGCAGTGGGAAACTGAAGAAGCGCTGCTCGAACACGCGCGTTGGCTGCAAAAGCGCACCGGTTTGAAGCGCCTTTGCTTCTCAGGTGGTGTGGCGTTGAACTGCGTCGCCAATACGCGTCTAGCTGAAGAAACAGACTTCGAAGAAATCTTTGTGCCTCCGTGTCCCGGTGACGACGGCATTTCTGTTGGTTGTGCACTTTATGGTGCCTCACTTTACGGCGCTGTTCAGCCGGTTACGAGTCCGTCGTATCTCGGCCGTGATTATTCTCACGACCCGAAGCCGATCGAAGAACTGGGATTGCAACAGTGTTTTCAAAGTCAGGATGTTTATGAGGTTGTGGCCCAGGAGCTTGCAAACGGCGCCGTCGTTGCGTGGTATGAGGGAGGCGCCGAGATGGGACCGCGGGCCTTGGGCCACCGCAGTTTTCTCGCCGATCCGCGCCGTGTCGATCTGCGCGAACGTCTGAACCATGAGATCAAACGACG
>DATNJO010000047.1:0-2160 GCA_035603895.1 Pyrinomonadaceae bacterium | reverse complement strand
CCGACTCGTTCGCGAAGTGGGGCTTCTTCAATGCGATCTTCGAAGAGAAAGAGTACGCGGAGCATTACGTACTCGAAACACTCGCGCGCGAGATGATGCAAAACGATCCCGAACTCAAGCGCGAGTTTGAAGCATTGGTCGCAAGTGATTCGGACTTTGCCGCCAGCCCCGCTGCGCGTCTGCGGTTCTTTTACAAACGTTCGCCCTACTGGGATCCACAAATGAATCTTTATCCAGTAGGGCGAATCACAAACGTGCTTGATCTACCTCTCGTTTGATAGGTGGACGCCCGACGAGCCTCCGTTTATCGAAACGTTGAAGTGTCGGGCGTCAAGCAGGGCAAACAGTGTGTTTGTTTGCCTAAACGACTGTCCGACGGCCTCCGATTATGTTGATGAGCAGCACAACCAGCGCTAGCACCAGTAAAATGTGAATGAATCCACCAACCGTGTAGCTACTGACCACGCCGAGTAACCACAAGACCAACAAAATTACAAAAATCGTCCAAAGCATTCTTTCTACCCTCCTTTTGTCAACCACGCACCAAGTTTCGCCACAAGTTCGTTGGCACAAAAGCAATCGACGGTGGTGAGTGCAACGGTCATGCCGTTTAGAAAACTCGCCATTTTGCTGAATGATCCGTGTGAGTGCGTATTGAAATGTAGCAGTCAGGTTAAGTCCGTGGCCGTTTTTAATCTTCCGCTGGACTAAACGCGATAGTGGCTGTTAAAGTGACGATTGCGTTTGCGCGTCGGCAAGCGCATGGGAGTTTCACGAGCATCTCAGTTCGCGCATGTCCTTCCTTCAAGGTTCCGGACACATCTCCTAAACCCGATTCTTTGCGTTTTTATCTAAGTTTTCACGCGCCACCCGTATGACCCCCGGGAGGCCGTTTTGGAGGTTTTGTATGCCCACCCCCACGCCCCGAGTATCCGTTCGTACTCGCCGAGTGGCTTTGGCTTGTCTTGCAGTCGTTACGTTCTCCCTCGTCATCGCAGCTTCAATCGTCACCTACCAGCGCCGCCAGCCCCCTGTGCAGCGCATCAACTATTCGCAACTCTATTCGTTAGCTGAAGCCGGTGGCGCTGCTGCGTTGCAGATTGAAGGCGAGACGATGACCGTGACCCGGCAGGACGGCTCGCTCGTCGAAGCCACTGTCACTGGTGAATCACCGCAGAACGACGTGGTGCAACTGTTTCGCAAGCACAACGTGCCGGTTGAGTTTCGGCCGTTGCAGCCGGGAGTGCTCGTCAGTGTTTTGAACTACCTGCTGCCGGTGTTGACCCTTGGTTTGATCGGCGTCGCCGCATGGCGCATTTACGCGAGCATGAGCGGCCGTGGATCGTTTGAGTTGTCGGATAAGAACGGGCAGCAGACGGTCGGTTTCGACGATGTTGCCGGTGTGGATGAAGCCAGGAACGAACTCACGGAAACGATCGAGTTCCTTCGCAATCCGGAGCGTTTCAGCCGTCTCGGTGGACGCGTTCCGCGTGGCATTCTGCTTTACGGTCCGCCGGGAACAGGCAAGACGTTGCTGGCGCGTGCGGCGGCGAAGGAAGCAGGCGTTGCATTTTTGTCGGCGTCGGGTTCGAGTTTTCAGGAGAAGTTTGCGGGCCTGGGCGCGGCGCGTGTGCGTCACCTGTTCGCGAAGGGACGAAAGCTTTCGCCGTGCATCATCTTTATCGACGAAATTGATGCGCTTGGGCGCCAGCGTGGCCGCGGTGGCGACTCGGCTTCAGCCGACCAGGATCAAACGTTGAATCAGTTGCTAGTGGAGATGGATGGATTCGATCAGTCGAGCGCGGTTGTCGTGATTGCGTCGACGAACCGGCCTGACATCCTGGACAAGGCTCTGACGCGTCCCGGGCGATTCGATCGAGAGATCGCTGTCGATTTGGCGGACGTCAACGGACGTGAAGCGATTCTGAATGTTCACGCGCGCAATCTGAAGCTGGAAGAAGGTCTCGACCTCCAGTGGATCGCGCGCGGCACTCCGGGTTTTTCAGGTGCAGAGTTGGCGAACCTGATGAACGAGGCTGCGATTGCGGCGACGCGTGATGATGCGGACGGTGTTGGCCGCAAGCACGTCGAGATTGCGCGAGACCGGATACTCATGGGCGCCGAACGCCAGGGCTTCATGATGGACGAGGATGAGCGTTA
>DATNJO010000046.1:0-4222 GCA_035603895.1 Pyrinomonadaceae bacterium | reverse complement strand
ACAGTCGCCATGATTGGTGGAGTTACTACTCCGGAGCTGCGACAGGGTTACTATCAACGAGCGTGCCGGTTGCTGGAACAAGCGAATGGGCTATTTCCAATAAACTTGAACAGTGACAAGGCCGCGATGATCGCTCGCTTTCAGGCATTTGCCTCATATCACACCCGGCACATGATCGTCGATGAGAACGAACTGCGCACGCTGTTTGCCGACTATGACAGCTTCTCTTGCCGGCGTATTACCACTCCGGGCGAATGCGTAAATCCTACTGACTCGTTTCAGATTATAGCTACCGTTTAGAGTGGAGTCGCGCCAGTGGCTACCGATTGTCTCATCGTCGGTTATAACGACGGGTGTCTTGAAGATGAGATCCGTAGTTTGCGCGCGATGGGAGTGGACCATCCGAACTACCGCGATCTCAGCCTCAACTTAATCGAGTATGAAGGCCGGCCCTATCGGGCAATGGATATCTTCAACCGCTTTTACTACGAAGGCAGAGCCCCAACCAACAGCGACAAAACATGGCATAACGCGGACGTTCTCTGGATAGTCATACTGTACCTCGGAACCTATCTCAGCAAGCGCGGATTCACCTTTGATTACATCAATCTTTTCCAGCTACAGAGGGATGAACTTAAGGAAAAACTCCGCAATAATGAATACCTGACGACGGTAATCACAACGACTATCTACAACTTCGATACACCTATAATCGAAGCAGTGAACTTTGTCAGAGAGCACAATTCGAAGACTAAAATAATTGTTGGCGGCCCATACATCGCGAAACGGTCGGAGACAATGGAGCCGGCTGATTTGCAGGCGATGTTCACTTACATCGGCAGCGACTTTTATGTGCGCAGCCGTGAGGGAGAACAAGCTCTCGTCAACATACTTCGCGCTCTCAAAAACGGCTATAACTTTGCGACGATTCCGAACATCGCGTTCAAGAATGGCAACGGCTTCATCCTGACCCCCTCGCAGCCGGAGCTGAATCCGCTCTCCGAAAACCTCATCGAGTACAACAGATTTCCCAAAGAGCATATCGGAAATTACGTCAACGTTCGCATCACTAAAGGCTGTCCTTTCGCCTGCGCCTTCTGTTCATTTCCGTTGCGGACCGAGAAGTACGACGTCTCACGGCTGGACTACATTGAGCACGAGTTGGACGCTATTCGCGAGGTCGGGACCGTAACGGGAATGTGTTTCGTTGACGATACCGTCAATGTACCGCTCCCCACCTTCAAAGAAATGCTGCGCATGATGATCCGTAGAAACTACGGCTTCAAATGGCACTGTTTTTTTCGTGCCGATTTCTGTGACGAAGAAGTCGTCGAACTGATGGCGCGATCCGGTTGTCAGGGTGTTTTCCTGGGCCTGGAGTCGGCAAACGATCACATACTCGCAAATATGAACAAGACTCCGCGCAAGGAGCACTATCTCAGTTCCATACCACTCTTCAAAAAGGCGGGCATCCAGGTCTTTGCATCTGTCTTTTTCGGCTTTCCCGGCGAGACCTATGACACCGCACAGGAAACCATTGATTTCCTGCTTGAAACCGAATCCGATTTCTACCGCCCGCTAATCTGGTATTGCGATCCCGTAACTCCAATCTGGGGAGAGAGAGACAAGTATGGCATCAAAGGCTATCACTTCTCATGGTCCCACAACACGATGGACGTCGCTACAGCCTGCCACCTCGTCGAGCGTTGCTTCATGAGTATCGATACGCCCGTCTGGGTGCCTGATCCCGGTTTTAATTACGTGTCGCTCTATATGCTTCAGAATCGCGGCATGACCTTCGATCAAGTCAAGACGTTTCTGAGGTGCTTCAATGCCGTCGTAAGAGAAAAGATTGCGCAACCGAATCGCACCGAAACGTCGTCAGGTTTGATCGAGAACCTCAAGAGGGCTTGTCAGTTTGATCGCGTAACAGTAAATGATATTCCAAGTGTGCCGGCCTTCGCTGCGGAAGGTTACAGAGCTGCGGAGGCTTTCTATTACAACGAACTCGGAAGCAGATCATTCGTCGAGGAGATCGACGAAGACAAACAGATCCTCACCCGTGACGACTGGAAAGTCAGCGACTCGCTGAACGTGAGCAACAGCATCGTGCAGAAACTGATGACTGATTGCAACGCCGCTCGGCCGGCGACTTTGATCGCCGTTTTCATGGCAACGCAGTGGCTTGCCGAAAACTGCAAAGACAGCACGGTCGTGCTTTCGCTTGAAGATTCTGAGATCTACCCAGTGCGTCTTGCCGTTCATCCGTCAGCAACATTTCGCGGGCTTGCGCAGCTTTGCCAAAAAACGATCGATGCGACGCAGATACATAGTCTGTATGCGTTACCCGTGATGCTGAGCCTGCGCGGGATGCCGGCTCCGCGCGTATCACATCCGATCTTCAAAGTGGCATACCTCGAGAGCGACACGATCGCCGGTCCGCAAGAACGCTTGCGGTATCCATCGTCAGTATATGGAGGACTTACACTGATTCTGACTGCCTCTCCCAACCGGGATGATCTAACGCTGCGATTCATTTACTCATCGAGCACGCGCGGAGCCGATGCGGTTGAGAAACTGCGTTTGACGCTGGAGCACGTTTTGAAGACTACAACCGACGATCCCGAAACCGGACTTTATCAACTTGGTGCGAGCAATCGTTCAACCCAGGCGGTGGTTTCGTCAGAACATGCGCCACAGTTTGCTTTTTAATTTTGTTCCGTTAGGCGAGGAGTGGGATGATCACACAAACTCAAGCGCTGGCCCCAGAGATGCAGTCACCTGCAAAGGAGAGCTGGGACAGCATGCATATTGCGTGGCTACCGATGTATCACGCCAAGCCGAGCGTGGACGCTGAGAAGACCGCGACTCTTACCGTCGAAGTGCCCAGTCATTTGGCTGAAAGACTCCACGCCGTTACCAAAGGAGAGTTGCTGCTTCAGTATGCCGCGGTCATGGCGGCCGTAAACGTTTGCCTGTACCGCTACACGGGAGTTTCCCGGAATGTCATCGGCTCTCCCGTAATGCTCCCCGGAAATGGCACATCAGACGGCGTAGTTTCAATCAGTGTCGCTGTTGATGATCAGCTAACCTTTCGCCAGTTGCTGCTCGATGTTCGTCAGGCGATCCTCGATGCGTACGCGGAAGCTGCGCCGAACCGCCGCTCGCTATTTGCTGTGACCCTCGAAGTTCCGGGGTTGCATCAATTGATGCCTGATGTCCACCACGATCTGGCGCTCAGGTTGGATGCCCGGTTTGGACTGCCTGCTCTGCATGCCACTTATAGTCCAAGCTTGTACGACGAAGTGACCGTGCGGCGTTTCTGCCAACACTTGCTATGCATCCTGGGCTCGGGTTTGCAGAACACGAACACTGCCGTGTGTGAGCTGGAGATCCTTACTGACGAAGAACGTCACCATCTTTCCGCCTGGAATGACACCGCCGCCGAATATCCAAAGGACAAGTGCGTTCATGAGTTGTTCGAGGAACATGCGATCGATTCGCCGGACGAGATCGCGCTCGTGTTCGGCGGCGAGCGAATGACTTATCGAGAGCTGAATGAACGAGCTAATCAGGTCGCACATTACCTCAGACGCTTGCACCTCATTCCCAACACTCCGGTTGGCATCTTCCAAAATCGTTCCCTCGAACAAGTGATCAGCCTGCTGGGCGTTTTGAAAGCGGGTGGTGCTTATGTCCCGTACGATCCGACATATCCAAAGGAACGCTTGAGCGCGATGTTTGACGATCTTAAGGTGAAGGCCGTCTTGACGAGTGAGCGACTTGTCGAACGCTTGCCGCAGCTTCGCGCACGAGTCATCTGCCTGGATCGTGACGCCAGTTTGATCGGCGCCGAAAGTCGAGAGAATCCCGCGCGTGTCGCGGAGCCATCGCATCTTTGCTACGTAATATTCACTTCAGGTTCGACTGGCCGTCCCAAAGCGACAGCGGTCTATCATCGCGGCTGGATGAATCTGCTGTACTGGTTCGTTACTGAGTTTGGAATTGCTTCCATAGACAAGACACTCGTCATCAGCTCTATAAGTTTTGACATCACTCAGCGGGCCATGGCCATTCCGCTGATCAGCGGCGGAGAATTACACCTCGTAGCCTCGGACTTTTATGAGCCCGAATTGATTTTGAAAACAATTGCCACAGAGCAGATCACCGTCTTGCACTGTGCGCCGAGCACATTTTATCCACTGGTCGAAACCACACCCGC
>DATNJO010000045.1:0-2195 GCA_035603895.1 Pyrinomonadaceae bacterium | reverse complement strand
GGATTGAACGCCTCCCGCGCGCGCTTCAAATAGTTGTTCAACGGATCGCCGTCCAACAGCGTCGCCGCACTCACTGCTATCAACCCCTCATACTTATCCGCAACGTACAAATACGCATACAACGGGTGTATCGCCTGCTCTTCATTCTCCGGACGCCGCGTACGCGCGGGATCGACCGCCAGTGTCGTCGGCGCCGCCACCGCGACTGCATACTTCGTCTTCACCCAAAACTTCTGCCCGAACCGCGAAACCGGCGCCGTCACGATCCGTTCCGAAAAGCCCTTCTGATCGATCTGCGCTACGTCGTACACACGCAACCCACCTTCACCCGCCGCGACGTACGCATACTCACCGCGCAACTGCACCTGCAAAACCTTCGGGTTCCCCACGTGTTTGTAAAACGTCTTCAACTCTCTGCCACCGCGCACAAATCGATCGTAATTCATCGGATACGCGATCTTCTGCAACGTACTGCCAATCACCGCCTGCGGCTCGGTCAGTTCCGTCGCGACAACGACCTCCAACGCATGGTCCGCCGCGACATACACGTAACGCCCCATGAAGTTCACGAAGTTTGTTCCCTGTAACAGCAACTGCGCCAGCCACGCGTTATTGTCATTCTTCTCCGACACGTGACAATCACTACAACCCTTCGTCTCCTTCGAACGAACCGTGTGCGGCACGTGCGTATTGAAAGCCTGACCTGCAAAACCTTCCGCCGACGTCGTTTGCTGCTGCGAGTAAATCCATTCGCGATTCTGATTCTGCGAACTCACCAACACAGCAGACGACGAACGTACAGGCGCGACTCGATTTCCCGTCACGGTGCCATCACGGCCGAGCATAAAAATGTCGTCGCGCAAAACTTGAAAGTTGTATTGCGTGTAGTTGCGCGTATTGCCGCCTTCGTTATGACGGTTCGGCATCTTGCGATTCGCCTGCATTGAGAGATGACAACCAAAACAACTCGTCATCCACGACGAGTGACACGAAACGCAGGTCATGTCGTCGTCACGATGGGCCAAGTCATTCGTATTCGCCGGCACATCTCCCCACTTCACATTGTCCTTGCGAATCGTTTTCGCATAGCTCGATCTCTCGTTGTAGTCACGCGCGCCAGGCGTGACGGTATCGAGTGTTTGCGGCACGCGCCACCAGCGCCCGGGCACAACCATCGAGTTCTGCATGACGTCGCCCGACTTCAAATCGATATCTTTTCCGTTTTCATCCTTCCGTTTTCGATCGCGCGTCACACGCTGGAACAACGGAATCCGGC
Source organism: Pyrinomonadaceae bacterium (assembly GCA_035603895.1). GTDB lineage: Bacteria > Acidobacteriota > Blastocatellia > Pyrinomonadales > Pyrinomonadaceae > PSRF01. The sequence goes on along the minus strand of DATNJO010000045.1, from coordinate 919 downwards.
CGCCTTCCGCATCGCGTGTGCGGATGCGCGTCAGGTCTTGCCCAATCAACGGTTGATTCTGCGACTTCCGTCGCTCAGCCGCTGTACCTGTCACAGCCGCTGCTGCCGGACCGGAAGTAAACAACGTCGCCTTCTGTTTGATCGTGCCGTGGCAATCCTCACACGCGATCTCAATCGCCGCGCGCGGCTCATTGTAGAGATTGCCGTCGCCGTGCGAGTCCTGACGGAAGTGACAGTCAACGCAATGCATCCCGCGTTCGAGATGAATGTCGCTGAGGTGCACAGCCTTACTGAACTTCGCCGGATCGTCAGGCGAAACGATGTTGCCATTCGCGTCTAACAAATTGCCTTTGCGATCGCGTTTGAATACTTTGCGAAACAACCAGCCATGACCGTGCGCGTCAGCAAACTGCACGTTGCGCAAGAGCGCATTGAACTCGGGCGAGCCCGTATCCTTCAGAAAATTGAAATCGGACCAGAGGCCACGCAAGCTCGCCGCTTCAGGGTTGCGATTGAGTTTTTCCTGCTCTTCATCCTGACTCGGATTGTGCTGCTGTGGCGGGTACAACTTCGCGCCGTCGCTCTCGTTGTCCCACCACGTGAGACCCATGTAGCTCGCGACCATGTTGGTGCCCGGGTGCATGTGACAGACCATGCACTGCGACGACGGAATCTGGCTCGTGAACTGGTGTTTGATCGGATGGCCCGACTCGTTTTTAGGAATGGTCGTGTCGGCAGTTTGTGACCGCCCGAGATTTCCCGCAGTTTTATAAAACGCCGAATGCGCGGGATCGCGATCGTTCGCGTAGATCACGTGACACGCCGAACAACCCGAAGATCGATAATCACCCGGATGATCGTTCGTACCGAGAAAGTTCAGGGTTGGATCGAGCAGACGTGTTTTCTGCAATCCGAGAAA
>DATNJO010000044.1:0-3971 GCA_035603895.1 Pyrinomonadaceae bacterium | reverse complement strand
CGTGTTTGAGAAGACGGTTTTTAGCTCGAGCTCGTAGAGGTTCTTGTCGACGTACCAGGAACCAGGGATTGTCGATGCAAGGGCTAATGGAGCATTCGGATCGTACTGATCGACGATAGACATGGATTTAAGTGACCGGCGTTGCAGTCTTGCGCTTCGGATTGAAGAACGGCGTCTTCACGACTGTCGCGCGCACCTGGTGCCGCACCGCCTCCACCGTGATCTCGAATTGCAGCCGCGTGCCGGGACGCGTGTACTCACGCTTCACAGTCGCGAGCGCAATCATCTTTTTCAACGTCGGCGACCACGTACTCGTCGTGGCTTTACCTACTTGCATACCTTCTTTGTAAACCGGAACGGCAACGCGCGATGCCATCGGCGAAACCGACGGCGGCAAACCGACGTCTTCATAAAGACCCTCGACTTGCGGCCAGTCTATCTCCAAACCCACGATCTCGCGCGCATGTCCGCGCTTCTGTTCGGCAATCAACGCCGCCTGGCCCACGAACCGGTTTTTGTCGAGATTGACCAAACGCCCGAGCCCCATCTCGTACGGCGAATATCGCTGTTCGTCAACCAGCGCCTTCTTACTGCTGTTGAAGTCGACCTCGATAAGCAACAAGCCTGCCTCGACACGCGAAACATCAAGCGCGAGCATTCCCGCGGCGTGAATGTCGAAAGCCTTGCCGTGGTCCATCAGCGCGTCCCACACCTTCAGCGCCTGGTCTGACGAAATCCAGATCTCGTAACCAAGATCGCCCGTGTATCCGGTGCGCGAAATCTCCACCGGCACACCGGCGATCGTGCCCTTCGTAACGCGGAAGTATTTCAGGTTTGCGATATCGGCATCCTTAACCAAACTGACGAGCAACCTGCCCGATGTCGGTCCCTGCAACGCCAACGCGGAAACAGCTTCTGAAATATCTTCAATCTGCACGTCCATACCCGCGGCGTTTTGCGTAAACCAACGCAGACTCGGATCGGCCGCGGTCCAGCGATACGTGTTCTCTTCGAGGCGCGAGACAGTGCCATCGTCGATGACTTTCCCGTGTTCGTCGCACCACGGCGTATAGACCACCTGGCCCACCGTCACTTTCCGCATATCGCGCGTGATGATGCGATCGACGAGACGCGTGGCGTCTTTTCCGGTCAGCCGGTATTTAAACAACGGCGAGATATCGATCAACGCCGAGGCGTTGCGAATCGCGTTGTACTCGTGTTCGTGATGCGGTTCGTAAGAACTGACCGCGTAATAACCGGACCACTCGCGATAGCTCAGACTTTCGCAGAGTTGGAATGTTCGTTCGTGAAAAGCGGTTCCAATAGGCATTCGTGTTGTGTTTTTAGTCCCGGGTTTGTCAGGGCGAGCGATTATAAGTATCCTAACGCGTTTGCAGCAAGGCACTCCTATTACGATTTCACAACGCGAAGGCAATCCACAGATTACTCAGAGGGTAAATCTGTGGAATCTGTGGATGGTTTGATGAACAACAAGTACGACGCCGTCGTGATTGGCGGCGGACATAATGGTCTGGTCAACGCGGCTTACCTGGCGCGCGCGGGGAAGAAGGTTCTCGTGCTCGAACGGCGGCACGTACTCGGCGGCGCGGCCGTCACGGAAGAGGTCTTTCCCGGCTTCAAATTCTCTGTTTGTTCTTACGTCGTCTCGCTGCTCAGGCCGGAGATCATTCGCGAACTCGACCTGCCGCGGCACGGTCTCGAGATCCTTCCGCTCGACGGCACGTTTACGCCGATGCCCAACGGCGATTACCTCTGGCGCGTAAACGATCACGCGCGCACGCGCCGCGAGATCGCGCGTCATTCAAAGCTCGACGCCGAAGCTTACGACGAGTATGGCAAGGCAATGATCGAGATGGCTCACTTCGTCAAACCGATCATGAGCATGACGCCGCCCGACCCCACGACTTTGGATCCGTGGGGCTGGAAGAACCTTGCGTTCCTGGGGAGGCGTTTTCAAAAACTTTCCGGCGACGACAAGTACAACCAGGTGCAGTTGATGACGATGAGCGCCGTCGACTTTCTCGATCAGTGGTTTGAAACTGACGTGTTGAAAGCGACGATGTCCGCCTCCGGCATCATCGGCACTTTTCTCGGCGTGCGCTCACCGGGAACTGCTTACGTTTTGCTGCATCACTACATGGGCGAGATCGACGGCGCGTTTCGCTCGTGGGGATTTGCGCGCGGCGGCACCGGCGCGATCTCGAATGCAATTGGCGATGCGGCGCGCGAAGCGGGCGTCGAGATTCGCATGGAAGCGCCGATCGAAAAGATTTTGCTCAAGAACGGGCGCGCCACCGGCGTCGTGCTGAAAAACGGCGACGAGATTCATGCGGACATTATTTCTTCGAGCGTCGATCCGCGGTTGACGTTCATGAAGATGATCGGTGAAGAACATTTGCCGGACGATTTTTGCACCGATCTGAAACGTTACAAGTATCGCGGCTCGTCGGGAAAAGTGAATCTCGCGCTCGACGGCTTGCCGGATTTCAAAGCGATGCCTGGTCCAGGCGCGCATCTCCGCGGCGCGATTTCGATCTCGCCGAGTGTTGAATACATGGAGCGCGCTTACGACGAAGCGAAGTATGGGCGTTTTTCACGCCGGCCGTACATTGACATGGTGATTCCGAGTTTGACCGATCCTTCGGTGGCGCCGCCGGGCAAACACGTGATGTCGTGTTTCGTGCAGTACGCGCCATACAACTTGAAGGAAGGCAATTGGGACGAAAAGCGCGAGGAGTTTGGCGACACAGTGATCGACACGATCGCCGAACACGCACCGAACATTCGCGAGTTGATTCGACATCGACAGGTGGTGACGCCGCTCGATCTCGAGCGTGAGTTTGGGCTTTCGGAAGGCAATATCTTTCAAGGCGAGCTCACGCTCGAACAGCTTTTCTTTCTGCGGCCCGCGCCCGGTTGGGCGCAATATCGCACGCCGATCAAGAACCTTTGGATGTGCGGTTCGGCGACGCATCCGGGCGGTGGAATCATGGGCGCGCCGGGACGAAATGCGGCGCTTCAGTTGTTGAAGGATTGGAAGTAAAACATTTTCGATTTTTGATTGCCGATTGTTGATTTGTTCTATTGCTTAGCGAACCTCTGGCTTTGCAATTGGCAATCGAAAATCGAAAATCAACAATAAAACATGCCAAGCTATGACGTCACAATCATCGGCGGCGGCCACAATGGCCTCGTGACTGCCTGTTACCTTGCGAAGAATGGTCTGAAGCCACTCGTGCTGGAGCGACGCGATGTTGTCGGCGGTGGAGCGATCACTGAAGAAATTCATCCGGGCTTTCGTATTTCCGCGTTGGACCACGCGGCCGGTCCGTTTTCCGCGCAGGTTATATCGGATCTGAATTTGTCGCAGTTTGGGTTGCAAATGATTTCCCCCGAGGCTCGTGCGTTGGCCCTATCCCCGGATGGAAGATCAATTTGCATTTATAACGACGCCTCACGAACTGTCAGCGAAGTCGAAAAGTTTTCCGCCAAAGACGCCAAGAGCTATCCCGAGTTCGTCAACAGCTTCTCGCGCATCGGGCGCGTGTTGTCGCCGTTGATCTCGATGACTCCACCTTCGATCGACGCTCCCGCGGCGGCTGACTTGTGGCAGCTCGGCAAGGTCGGTCTCGCGTTTCGCGGACTCGGAAAGAAAGACGAGTATCGCTTGTTGCGCTGGGGACCGATGGCGGTCGCGGATCTGGTGAGCGAGTGGTTTGAGACGGAGCTGTTGCGTGCGCTCGTTGCCGCACGCGGGATCTACGGCGCATTTGCTGGTCCATGGTCGGCGGGAACAAGTCTCGGATTGTTGTGGCAAGCCGCGATGGACGGAAGCGCGATCGGTTCGGCTTCGTACGCAAAAGGCGGGATGGGCGCCCTCTCGGAAGCACTGGCAAAAGCGGCACAAGCGGCGGGCGCGGAGATTCGTACTGGCGCGAGTGTCGCGGCAG
>DATNJO010000043.1:0-6925 GCA_035603895.1 Pyrinomonadaceae bacterium | reverse complement strand
TAGTTAGCTTTGGGACATGTAATCACAGTTGTATCCTGGCACGTAATCACGCAGCCATTCGGAGTACCCTTCATACCGCAGTTCTGCTTGTTGAGACACCCTAACAAATCACCGCATCCCAACCCTTCAATCTCCATCTGCGCAACTCCGACTCGTTCGATCGCAAAACAGGAAAGAACCAGCAACGAGAACGTGAGTCCCAAGATCAGCATCTGCACTTTTTTCATTTGTTCTCCTTTCTTTGATTAGTCTTGGCGTTAGAAGTAAGGACCATGAGGACGGGATCCTGGTATGGGTTCATCATCCCTAAAGTAAACTGCTGCGAGTTTCGTGCTGAATGCGCGCGAAATCCAAAGTAACTCAGTGCTGACACTGACGATTTGGCACGGTAACGAGCCATTTCTTGACCCTGAAGAGTAAATTCGACAATTTCCGGTCGGGCCAAACAGAGCAGCACATAAATCTTGTTAGCAGTTACGTCTACACCACTAATATATACGGGTAACCTGACAACACCTGGTTTCGGATTCACGAACTTTCTGTCTTCCGCAAGTTCCGCGAGGCCGGGAAACGCCGGATGGCTAACACCCATTTCGCGGAGCAGCTCACCTGTTTTGCTACTATAAATTTGAACATGCGGCCGGTGTCTGAAGGCGGCTATCACCAGATCATCAGCCGCACAAATGTATGTTCGGTCTTCCAGTCCGTCATGCTCTGCCCGGTTCATTCTTTTCCCGAAGCCGCCGACGCGCATACCCTGCTTGTTCAGACTTACTAGTAGCGAATCAGATTCTTTAGGCTCGGAAAAAATAGGATTAGCAAAAATGGTTCCTGCTGAATCAAGAGCGAAGTCAAAGACGGTGTAGTAGATCCTTAGTAGTCTTTCAAAAGAGCCGTTACGGTCGAAAATTTTGATTCCCTCATTATCAGAAATGAAAATTTCATTCTGACGCACTTGAATCGTATTTGGATATTTTAAGTTTCCGTCTTCCGCGGGAAGTTTATTGAGTGCTGTTAACGTCGACGTCGCGTGATAAATAGCGTCGCCGTTGTTGTCGGATATATAGATATCGCCGTCATCTGACGATGCTAAGGATGTCGGATACTCCAGGTAAGAAGCATCCGAGCTTGGGGTTTGCCGCAGCACTTCTAATTCGACAGCATCGGGTAAGGCGTGGCCTTCAAGCAAGTCTCGCTTGATCTGCATTTCGTTTACTGCTGGCAGACCAGAGTGAGACTCGGTAGCGCTTGTCGTACTGGATCGCGTGCAAGCTGCTGAAGCTGCAATGCAACCAGAAAGAGCGATGCTCATCCAGGTCCTTCGCATGAGGTTCTTCTAATCGGATTGAAGCAAACGACGATCTACTTCGGTTAAATTCTGCAATACGGAAATCTCACCATTGTCAATCAATAGGACAACGCCGGTTACGTTATATTTTGTGGCAAGCGAGAGCCAGCGATCCGATAAGTTTTTATCTGCCCTTTCAACCGGATAAGGGACTTCCAGGTTGACTTTGAAATTATCTATGTCAGTTTGGCTATAAGTACTGGGCAGTAAAACGAGAAGATCGTTTTGCGTTCTCTGGGCGTGAGAATTAAGAATGTCAATTACCTTTCCCGTAGAACAGGTAGTAGAGGCTGATGCGAGTATTACCATCACGGCTTTGCCTGAATTCGATTTTGTTGCCAGGTCAAAGAGCCGAGACTTAATCAACTCATCGGCAAGCAAAACCTGCGAAGGTATTTCCTGCTTCAGCGTCTCACCTTCTTTAGGTCGATAACCAAACAAGAGGAAGAAAGCCACGCTAACATTCGCAAGTACCAGCAGGCTTACCAGGATTTTTTGTTGCGAGGTAGCTTTATTCCTATCTTCCTGCATTGTCTTTGACCTAAGAAGATTCGGCTTTACGAAGGTGCAAGGAAACAAGCGCCAGTAGTGAGCTGGCCCAATATGCGAACGGCCGCATAATAATTCCCGGTCTCAAGCAAAGTCAATGCCATCCTGTCGCTAGAATCCCATCGCTAGAATCCCGTCGCCTAAAACTGTCGGGGGCCACTGTCCCTCATCAAAAACCAATTGCGATAGACTGAAAGTAATAATAGACTCTCGCGCTCGCGCCGACAGAAGGGTCTCGCTCACATCAGCCAATTTCCTCGAGGCACTAATGAAGACTGATATCGAACTGGATCGAGGAGTTAACCGTTCGGTCCTACGTGCCGCTTCCGTTGTGCCTCTGTTCGCACTTGCGCTCTTTACCAGTGCCGCCCTGCTGTTTTGGGTACAGCCACTGATTGCAAAAATGCTCTTGCCGCTCCTTGGGGGAGCGCCGTCAGTCTGGAATACGTGCATGGTGTTCTTCCAGGTGTTATTACTGGCGGGCTACGCATACGCTCTGCTCATCTCTCAACGATTCTCACTGAGAAACCAGGCGATAATTCACGCCCTATTACTGCTTGCGGCAGCGCTGGTCCTGCCGTTCGCTTTATCGAATCGCGTCCTCGCCTCATTGCAGACGCAACCGAACCCGATAATCTGGCTTTTATCTACCTTGCTTGTAACGGCTGGTCCGCCATTTCTACTTCTCTCAGCGACGGCGCCGCTGCTTCAGAGATGGTTTTCCCAAACCAACCACAGATCGGCCCGCGATCCTTATTTTCTTTATGCCGTTAGTAATGCCGGCAGCATGTTAGTGCTGCTTGCCTTTCCGTTTGCATTGGAGCCTGCGTTCGCAGTGCGTACACAAAGCGTAATCTGGGCCATTGGGTATGTCGGCCTGATCTTGTTGATGGTTGTGTGTGCAATTCTTCTGAACGGAATAAAAGCAGTGACGACTCCGGCCGACACCGTAGTCGACAATGCAGGGAAAACAGTGGGGGCAGCCAAACGTCTCGAATGGACCATACTGGCACTAGTGCCATCAAGCTTGATGCTCGGCGTGACGAACTACATTGCCATTGACGTTGCGTCAGTGCCGCTGATCTGGATCATTCCGCTGGCTATATATCTCTCGACTTTCATACTTGCCTTTGGCAAGAAACAGATCATCAATCCATCCATCGCGTCGATCTTGTTCCCTGTCGCGCTAGTCTGTCTTGGCGTGTTTACTGTGTTGAATCCGCCTGTTTCTGTTTGGGTGATGATTGGGCTGCACTTGCTTGTCTTCTTTCTGGCCGCGCTCGTGTGCCATCAACGACTGGCTCAGATCCGTCCGCACATTAGCAAACTTGCGGAATACTATCTGTGGATCGCCGTGGGTGGAGTCTTGGGTGGTGCTTTCAATGCTTTGCTGGCGCCCCTAATTTTTCCAATGCCCTTCGAGTATCCGCTAGCGATTGTTCTGGCTTGCCTGATGCGACCGCCCACCGATGAGGAAAAAAGATCGGGAAAGTGGTTTCTAATCATCTTTCCTTTAACGCTCTTTTTGGTAACTCTTGGTCTTTCGTTGTTCGCGCCACGATTAGGGCTGCCGTTGAGGTACGTGGCCGTAATAGTACTGTTGGTTCCCTTCGGAGCATGTTTTGTCATCAGTATTCAACGTCCGATTGCTTTTGGGTTGGGCTTGGCAGCGCTGATGTTGGGTGCATTGCCACACTTCAATTCATCGGATGAAATTCTTTCCAGCGAGCGAAACTTCTTCGGTATCTGGCGAGTGACCGCCAATCGGAAGATCGGGTTTAGACTTCTTACTCACGGGAGCACCACCCATGGAGTTCAGTTAGACGACGAGTCTCGCAAATGTGAGGCAACTTCTTACTACCATAGAGATGGGCCAATCGGGCAAGTATTCGAGGTTTACAATGCTAAATCGACGAACCTGCCGGTCGCAGTGACTGGGCTCGGCTCAGGAACGCTCGGAACTTATTCCGTTGAGGGTCAGCAATGGGATTTTTACGATATCGATCCGGCGATCGTTCGGATAGCTTCGGAGCCCCGCTTGTTCACTTTTTTGAGCGACTGCACGCGCGGGTCGTATCGTGTGATTCTCGGCGATGCACGTTTGAAATTTCGTGAAGCTCCTCAAGGATATTATGGAGTGATCGTTATGGACGCATTCAGTTCTGACTCCGTGCCGACGCATTTGCTCACCAGCCAGGCTCTGGATCTGTACCTCACAAAGCTGGCGCCAGACGGCGTGCTCGCATTTCATATTAGCAACCGGTATCTCAACCTTGAGCCACTGCTTGGTGGCCTCGCACGGCACACAGGACTCTCGGCATTCATCCGTCGGGACGCAGGCGGGAACATTCCCTGGAAGTATTCATCAACGTGGGTAGTAATGGCTCGAAACGATGTTGCGCTAGGTGTGATCGCGAGCGACTCGCGTTGGGGCAAATTGCAAGGCAACGTCGTCTGGACCGACGACTTCTCCAACATTCTCGGTGTGCTTAAGTAGGAAATGGTGGTCGATTTTGACAAGGTGGTCAAATACAGGATCATTCTCTCCGCTATAACCCGCCACGATCCATACGCGACCCTGCACTGAATCACTAAACACCGGTCCAAGATGCTGGGACAGTCGTTCGACTTCCGACTCGGTATTTAGCACTACGAATCCTGTGTGTTGACCGTGCAAGTAAAAAACTGACTGCCGGGCTATGAAATCCGGTTTGAAGTGCTGTGAAGCAGCGAAGTCATAAACGGCGGGGAACACTCCAACGAGAGCACAAGCCCGCATTACGAGCGGATCGAAATTCACAGTTAAGACCCGATCGACATAGCCTTCTTTAAGCAACTGCGCTATCGCGAGATGTGCCCAATTAAGTTTGGCCTTATTAATATACTTGCTGATCAAATCGTGCCGCTCCGCAACGGATAGTTCTGCCATGAGGTGCGGATACGTCTTTTTAGGTGCGCGGGCGTAAGCTCGTGAATACTCTTGCCGGATGATCTCTATAAATTCATTTGCTGTGGGTATTCCGGCTTTAACGGAACATCCGGCGCCAATTAACAGGGTACATGAGGCTCCTGGTTACAAGATGTGGATTGAGATTGCACCAGCAAAATGGTGCCCCCGGCGCGATTCCAACGCGCGACCTTCCGCTTAGGAGGCGGACGCTCTATGCAGCTGAGCTACGGGAGCACATGTCAGTGAGGATAATAATAAGACGCGCACTGAGCAATGTTAAGACTGGTACGACGTTAAAGACTGGTAGAACGTTAACACCTGTACGACGTTAACTCTGATACTTGATCAACGACCGCACGTCATAACCCGCCAACTTCTCTCTGCCCGGCAGGAATTCAAGCTCCACGACAAACACCAAACCCACCACCGTTCCGCCAAGCTGCTCGACCAGATCACAAACAGCCCGAGCCGTGCCGCCCGTTGCCAGCAGGTCGTCTGCAATGAGCACGCGGTGACCGTCACCGACTGCATCGCGATGAATCTGCAGCGTGTCCTGACCATACTCCAGATCGTAAGAAATCGAGGCGCACTCCGCCGGCAGCTTCTTCGGTTTCCGCACAGGCACGAATCCAACGCCGAGGTGATACGCGAGTGCGGGCGCGAAGATGAAGCCGCGCGCTTCGATACCGATTACTGAGTCTACTTTCGTCCCTTCAAATTCCGACGCCAAAGCATCAACCGTATTTCGCAAACCTTCCGGATGCTTCAACAGCGTCGTGATGTCATAAAAATTAATGCCGGGTTTCGGAAAATCCGGCACTTCACGTATTAACGATTTGAGATGGTCCATGTCTTCGTTGTTATCTCTCGATTCGAAATGCCGAGTACGTCCCTGTCGGCTCCAGGTTTATCTCTTCCACGTGATCGACTACCGCCCACTGCGGCCCGGTCGCCAGGTCATGTTTGAAAGCCTCAACACTGCTCGCCGGTCCTTCGGCCCACGCTTCAACACTTCCATCCGGACAGTTGCGCACGTATCCAACTATCTGATGTCGCGCCGCCGCGCGCTGCGCAAAGAAACGATAACCGACGCCCTGCACTTCACCTTTGATCAAAAACTTTCGCGCTACTCCCAACACTCCGCTCCTACTTACACTTAAACAACTCGCCGGCTTTACCCTTCTCCAAAGTAAAGGTCTCCGTCTCGTCTGAACCTTCAATCTTCATCGTCAAAGTCATCGTGGTGCCTTTGATGGTTCCCGAGTACATCGCGGGTGTTGCTCGCGAGGTTTCATCGGCTCTAATCGGACCGCCACGTTCGGGCGTAAAAGTACCCGGCAACTTAAACTTGCCCTCGCCATCGACCGTAAGCGGACCGGGAATCTCGCCGTGCGCGCAGTCAAACTCAACCTTGGCCGACTGCTCGCCAACGTTCATGTTGATGTGGGTGCCGCCCCACTCTCCTCTCGGAATTCCTTGCGTCATTCGCGAGTAAACCAGTCCTACTCCTCCGACCATGACCAAAAGCAATACCACCAAACTGTAACGAAACTTTGGTGCATACATACGCTCACCTCGCGCCGCATTGTAACGAACCCGCTTGCAGATGCGAAGCCACGCCACAAAGAGGCACAAGCCGGGCAAAGCTTCGAAACTTTCACTCAACCCCTCGCGTACTACGCGACACTTACGGGTGAGAACCTTCTCTGCTAAACTTCGCAGCGACCTTTCATCCATTTCTGCGTAGCTCAACCTGATTTTTCGCTCTTGTTTCACGACAGGCGTTGCAGCCTGTCGTCTACGTCTATTGTTTTCAAAGTGAGGGTTCCCAATATGCAACGATTAGCAGTCATCAGCTTAACCCTGATCCTGGCGACAACAAGTATCCTCGCCACGAGCAAAACTTCAGCGGTGGTCCAACCAAAACCGCTCAACATTCCGGTTGTCTACTACAAGTTGCCGAACGGGTTGAAGGTCGTCATTTCGGAAGATCACATCGCACCCGTCGTCACCGTCGCCGTCTATTACAACGTCGGCTTTCGACTCGAACCCAAAGGACGCACCGGCTTTGCGCACCT
>DATNJO010000042.1:0-3262 GCA_035603895.1 Pyrinomonadaceae bacterium | reverse complement strand
GCCATTTCCTTTGCCACCTCACGCAGCTTTCCGTTGCACGCCACACCACCCGCGATGATCAGTGTGCGCGGGTAGTTTTCCTCCGCGACGCGTTCCATTGTCTTTACTAACGACTGGACCACCGTGTGCTGGAAACTCGCGGCGAGATCTTTGATCGGCTGCGACGGCTCGCCGCCGTTTTCAACCGGCGCCAACCCGCTTTCCCGCACGTACCTCGTGGCCGCAGTTTTCAAACCACTAAAACTGAAATCTGGCAGACCGTCGCCCATGCGTGGCAGCGAGAACGGCACCGCGTGCGGATCGCCTTCGCGCGCGAGACGCTCGATGATTGGCCCACCCGGATACCCGAGCCCGAGCAGTTTCGCGACTTTGTCGAACGCCTCACCCGCCGCATCGTCGCGCGTGCGCGACAGCACTTTGTACTTTCCGGGTTCGGGAATGAAGAAGATGTTCGTGTGCCCGCCCGACACGATCAACGCCTCGGCCGGGTATTCGATCGGTGGGTTCTCAAACGCCACCGAATAGATGTGCCCCTCGATGTGATTCACGCCGACGAACGGTTTGTTCAACGCGTAAGCCATCGCCTTTGCGTACGACACACCGACCAGCAAGGATCCGACCAGACCGGGACCGGCAGTGACCGCAATGCCGTCGACATCGCGCGGCGTTAGACCGGCGCGTTCGAATGCCTCGTTAACCACGGGCACGATCTTGTCGAGATGTTCGCGCGAGGCGAGCTCCGGCACGACGCCGCCGAAGCGTTTGTGAATGGGGACCTGCGAAGAGATCACTGACGATAGAATTTCGCGGCCATCACGCACGAGTGCGGCCGCAGTTTCATCACAGGAGGTTTCGATACCGAGAACTAACATAGGCCACAGATGAACACTGAAAACACGGATTTGATTCTAGCAAAGGTAGAAGCTCAATGCGGAATCGCCTTGTTTCAGGATGCGCGTGCGGGTCAGACAGCTAACTGTCTCTGGCAGTTCGGTTTTGTGGTGGTGCTCGGCGATGAAAAGGCCGCCGTCGTTCAGCAACTTAGCGGAGCCGACGATCTCGAGTATGCGTGAGTAGTTTTCTTTGTATGGCGGGTCGAAGTAGATGATGTCCCACGGGTTTGCCTGATTCTGTCTGAGAAACTCGGCGGCTTCCGCACAGTAAATGTCTCGTTGTTCCTCGGGCACGCGGCACAGCGCCAGGTTCGACTCGATCAACTGGCAACTTCTGCGCGACCGGTCAACAAACGTCGCGTGCGCGGCGCCACGCGACAGCGCTTCGATTCCAACAGCGCCAGAGCCGGCGCACAGGTCCAAAAATCGTGCGTCGGGAATATGCGCCGCGATCACGTTGAAGAGCGTTTCACGCAGTCGATCCGACGTCGGCCGCACCTGCATCGACGGCGGGCTCTTTAAGGTCCTTCCTTTGAACGCTCCAGCAATAACTCGCATGACAGAAATTTTCCCGCAAAGGCGCAAAGACGCAAAGAAAACAAGTAAGACTCTAGAGCAAACTTTGCGTCTTTGCGCCTTTGCGGGAGACCACTACCCAATCGCCGCTAGTCCAAACCGCGTATCGCGTATGATGCGCGCGATCAATTTTGCGGTCAATGCAGACTTCTCCCGATTCAAATAAGATTCGGCTTCGCGCTTTGCGCGCTCCAGCAATAACCTGTCGCGCACAATATTCCCGATCCGAAACTCCGGCAAACCAGACTGCCTCGTGCCAAGCAGTTCGCCCGGTCCACGAATCTCCAAATCCTTTTCCGCGATAACAAACCCGTCCGTAGTTTTCGCCATGATACCGAGACGTTCCTCTGCGACCGCTGTCTTCTTGTCACTCGTTAACAACACGCAGTAACTCTTCTTCGCACCGCGACCCACGCGGCCGCGCAATTGATGTAGTTGCGACAATCCAAAACGCTCCGCGTGCTCCACGATCATCACCGACGCATTCGGCACGTCAACTCCGACTTCAATCACCGTCGTCGAAACAAGTATCTTAATCTCGCCCGCGACAAACGCCTTCATCACAGCTTCTTTCTCGGGCGGTTTCATCTTGCCGTGCAGCAAGCCGACCGGGAGTCGTCGAAAGACAACGTCGCGCAGGTATTCGTAGCGGCGCGTTGCGTCCTTAAGGTCCATCTTCTCCGATTCTTCGACCAACGGATAAACCACATAGACCTGATGTCCGGCTTTCACTTCGCGCGAGATCAAGCGCTTCACGTCCTGTCGCTGATCTTCGCCGGCGACGATGGTTTCAATCGGCGTCCGGCCGGGAGGCATTTGATCGATCACTGACACGTCGAGGTCGCCGTAAACAGTCATCGCGAGCGAACGCGGAATGGGTGTCGCTGTCATCACCAACACGTCGGGATTGAACCCGCGCGCGCGCAGTTCGGCGCGTTGCATGACGCCGAAACGATGCTGTTCGTCGATTATTGCGAGACCGAGTTTGGCGAATGTGACGCCTTCCTGGACCAGCGCGTGAGTGCCGACAAGAGCGTGTATCTCGCCGGCTTTCAACGCGGTTCGCAGTTCTTTCTTTTGTGTGGCGCGAAGCGAGCCCGTAAGCAGTTCGACGCGATACGGCGTCTTTGCAAGCAGGCGTTTGATGTTTCGTGCGTGTTGTTCGGCGAGGATTTCGGTTGGCGCCATTAAGGCGGTTTGCAGATCGTTTTCCATCGCCGCGACCATCGCGATCAGGGCGACGATTGTTTTGCCGCTGCCGACGTCGCCTTGCAACAGACGGTTCATCGGCGCCGTGGATTTCAAGTCGTTGAAGATCTCTTTTGTCACTCGGCGTTGTGCTTCAGTCAATTTAAATGGCAGCACAGTGGCGATCCGGTTGTATAACGTTTTATCGATGCGCAGAGGTGCGCTTTTCGACTCCTTCGCGCGCTTGCCGCGTTTCAGACCGAGCGCAAACGTCACCCAGAAGAAGTCTTCGAAGATCATTCGCGTGTGTGCCGGACTTTGCGCGAACTCGTAGTCTTCCATTGAGACGTCGGGCGGCGGGAAATGAATTTCGTTTAGGGCGCGGGTCCGAGGGATTAGCCTGATACGCTTTAAGAGATCGTCGGGAAGTGTTTCTTCGATCGTTTGCGGATCGATGGTGGCAAGGACTGCATGCACGATCTCGCGGACGCGTTTCGAGTTGAATGGACCCAGCTTTCGATAAACAGGCACGCGGCGGCCGACGTGAATCAATGCGAGCGACGGATCAGAAACGTTTTCTTCCGACTGCTCGGGACCGATCTCGT
>DATNJO010000041.1:0-3808 GCA_035603895.1 Pyrinomonadaceae bacterium | reverse complement strand
GTTTCAATATCCGATTCCCGATGGCGTCCAGGTTCCATCGTTCGATCAAATACAACTTGGACAACCGATTCAGGGCTTGCCCTGGAACACACCGCTGATTGTCGCGGAAACTGGACGCGCGACGGCGCTCGGCGCGAAAGGCGAGATTCCGTACCTGCTCACGCCCGGCGAAACTAACTTCTACGCGGATCTCTCGGGCACTAATCGTTCGTTCGGCACACTCGATTACAACGAATCACCGCCGCTCGTCTTTCTCGGTCAGGAAGTCACACTCGCAGAACTCGGCATTACCACCACGCGCGCGCCGGAACGAGAAGAGCGTCGTGTTGGCGCTGCGCAGTTGGGTTGTCCACATTGCGGTGGTCCACTCGAACTACGCGCGCCTGACAAGAGCGAACGTGTCACTTGTCCAAACTGCAATTCGTTGCTCGACGTCAACCAGGGGCAACTTCAGTTTCTGAAAACGCTCAAGCCACCATCGTTTCAACCAGTCATTCCGCTCGGCTCGACAGGCGACGTGCCCGAAGGAAAGATGACGGTCATCGGCGCGATGCAACGCAGCGTGACGATCGAGGGCGTGACGTATTTCTGGAGCGAATATCTTCTCTACAATCCGCAGATCGGTTTCCGTTGGCTCGTGAATAGCGACAATCACTGGAACTACGTGCAGGCGGTGCCGCCTGGCGAAGTCGCGGAGTCGGCGAAGTTCGCGAATTACAAAGGCAAGAACTACAAGATTTTTCAGGACGCGGAAGCGCGCGTCGAATATGTGTTCGGAGAGTTTTACTGGAAGGTCGAAGTCGGCGAGCAGGTGCGCGGTGTTGACTATGTTGCGCCGCCGTACATGCTCTCGAAAGAAGTTTCGACGATCTACATCTCCGATCCGAAAGATCCTGCAAAACAAAGACGTGCGGCGGGTGAGATCAACTGGTCGCTCGGAACGTACGTCACCGTGCCGCAGATCGAGAAAGCGTTCGCGGTAAAGGATCTGCCACGGCCGTCAAACATCGCGCCCAATCAACCTTACAAACACAAGTGGATTTACAAGTACTGGCTCGCGTTCATGGCGCTCTTGCTCGTCGTCGGCTTCGGCGCGATGGTGTTTTCCGGTTCGACAAAGGAAGTGTTTACGCAGATAGTAAACCTGGGGCCGTTGCCAAACGCGGACGGCACGCAGGTGTTCTTCAGTCAGCCTTTTGAACTCGCCGGCCGGCGCAACATTCGGATTGTCGGTGAGTCGCCGGTGCAGAACACGTGGGTCTATCTGGAGGGCGATCTGATCAACGACGAAACGGGCGTGGTCCAGTCGTTTCCGATCGACATCTCTTACTACCAGGGCGTCGAAGATGGTGAATCGTGGACTGAAGGCAACCAAACTGATTCGGCTTACACGTCCGCGATGCCTGCCGGAAGATACATTTTGCGGCTCGAAGGACAATGGGAGCGATGGCAACAACCCGCGACCGTGCAGATCAGAATCGAACAGAACGTGACGCACGGTTTCAACCTGCTCGTGGCGTTGATCGTGCTTTCGATTGTTCCGTTTGCAATGGTGATCTATCACATCAGTTTCGAGCGTCGACGCTGGTCCGAAAGCATGTTCACCGAAACCGGCTCAGACGACGACGATGAGTAAGGCAAGGTATCAGAAACCCACCAACGAAGTTGGTGGTACTTTCATACTCCACCTGCCAAAGGGGTAGGTTAGGTCTTTAAGTACCACCAACTTCGTTGGTGGGTTACTGATGCCGCAACTAAATTTCGTTGGTGAGTTCCTGATACCGCAACTAAATTTCGCTGGTGGGTTCCTGATACGCAATCATGTTGGTAAAGCGAAGGGAAGTCAGATGCTAAAAACCCTCTACACAATTTTTGCGGTCGGCGTGGTGGGGCTGTACAGCGCGGCGGCCATGCTCGGTTGGGAGATCGGTGGCGGTACGCGCCGGCAGTTACCGCCTGACGCGCGGCAAAATGGTTATCGCTCGTTCCACTTCTGGCACTATGGCTTGCACGGAGGAAAATGATGATCAACTCAATCGTCGGTTTGATAGTTCCAATGGAAACACTCATACCGGTGGTGGTGACCACGGTAGTGTTTGTTGTTTTGGGGTTAATCATTTTTGCTCTCGCATTCCTGATCATCGCCAAAGCCACGCCGTTCTCAGTGCGCAAGGAGATCGAAGAAGATCAGAACGTCGCGCTCGCGATCGTGATCGCTTCCGTGATTCTCGGCAGCGCGCTGATCATCGCCGCAGCGGTTCACGGGTGACAAGAAGATTGCCGATTTTCGATTGCCGATTTTCCATTTGAAAGCATCAGGGCGCGTCTAATTCGCGATTCAATCGGCAATCGAAAATCGGCAATCGAAAATGACATGAAACGCCCGCCGCTACTCTTTCTCAACGTTCTCATTGTCGCGACCTGCGGTTTGATCTACGAACTACTGGCAGGCACTCTCGCGAGTTATGTACTCGGCGATTCGGTCACTCAGTTCTCACTGATCATCGGCATCTATCTCTTCGCCATGGGCGTCGGCTCGTGGCTCTCACGCTTCATCGAAAAAGGTCTGGCCCGGCGCTTCGTCGACATCGAACTCGCGGTCGCGGTCCTCGGCGGCTTTTCTGCGCCGTTGCTGTTTCTCACCTTCGCCCGCGTGGGTTACTTCTACGCCGTGCTCTACTTTCTCGTGTTCGCGATCGGCACGTTTGTCGGTCTCGAGATACCGCTGCTGCTACGCATACTGAAAGACCAGATTGAGTTTAAAGAGCTCGTGTCGCGTGTGCTCGCGTTTGATTACGTCGGCGCGCTGCTCGCCTCAATTCTGTTTCCGATTCTATTTGTGCCTCGGCTCGGGTTGGTCAGGACGTCGTTGATCTTCGGCATGTTGAATGCGGCGGTTGCGTTGTGGGGCACGTGGTTGTTGCGGCCGTTGATCAAAGGCGGGATCACGGGTCTGCGCGTGCGTTCGGTGATCGTGATGGCGCTTTTGCTCGTGGCGCTGGTTAAAGCAAACACGCTGACGTCGCTCGCGGAAGACGAGATGTTTGCGGACGAGATCGTCTACACGAAAAACACGCACTATCAGCGAATCGTGATTACGCGCGGCCGTGCGGGTTTTCAGTTGTTTCTGAATGGGAATTTGCAGTTCAGCTCGACGGATGAATATCGGTATCACGAGGCGCTGGTGCATCCGCCGATGCTCGTTTCGGGTAATCCGAAGCGTGTGTTGGTGCTTGGTGGTGGTGACGGGCTGGCATTGCGCGAGATCTTGAAGTATCCGTCGGTCGAACACGTCACGCTGGTGGATCTCGATCCTGACATGACGCACCTTTCGAGTCGTTTTCCGTTGCTCGCGGAGTTGAATAAACGATCTTTCGAAGACAAGCGCGTGCAGGTTATTAACGAGGACGCGTTTATCTGGATCGAGAAGGCGAATGATCTCTTTGATGCTGCGATCGTAGATTTTCCGGATCCGAATACTTTCTCACTCGGCAAGCTTTACACGACTCGCTTCTATCGCTTGTTGCGAACTCGACTGACGCCTACTGCGGCGGTCAGCGTGCAGTCTACCTCGCCGATGTTTGCGCGCAATTCTTACTGGTGCATCATTCGCACGCTCGAAGCGTCGGGCTTCACGGTCAAACCTTACTACACCGCGGTGCCGAGTTTTGGTCTGTGGGGCTTCGCCCTCGCACGCTCGTCTCCGTTTGAACTTCCCACCAAGCCGCCGGAAGGTTTGCGTTTCCTCGACGAGCAGACACTCGCCTCGATGTTTCAACTCTCGAAAGACATCGAACCCGTGCCGGTG
>DATNJO010000040.1:0-7711 GCA_035603895.1 Pyrinomonadaceae bacterium | reverse complement strand
CCAACGCGCGCATCTTTTCGATGGGCTTCAGTGATTCGCCAAATCGTTTTCTGCTCGACAAGATGGCTGAGTATGGGCGCGGCGAGGTCGACTACGTTACTGACAAGGGAGACACGTCAGCAATCGCGCGCCGCTTCAACGAACGCGTGCGCAATCCTTTGTTGACCGATCTGGCAGTTGATTGGTCTGGTCTACCAATTACTGACGTTTATCCAAAACGAATTCCCGACCTCTTTAGTGCAAAGCCAGTGATTCTTTCCGGAAGATTTGCCAGCGGAGGCAGAGGCACGATTCGTCTCAAAGGTCGACGTGCGGGACAGGAATTTGTTCGTGAGGTTCCGATCGAATTACCAGACAACGAGCCCGCTCACGACGTTCTCGCAACGCTTTGGGCGCGTCGCAGAATTGACGATCTGATGGCGCCGTACATGGCAGCAATCAACGCGGGCAACAAACCAGAGCAGGAAAAAGAAGAGATTACGCAACTCGGTCTGAACTACAAACTGATGACTCAGTTTACTTCGTTTGTTGCTGTCGATGACACGATTCTAACCAGCGGCGAAGCACCGCGACGCGTGGACGTTACGGTCGAGAGCACGATCAACTCAACAGGCCAGGCTCTTTCAGGTCACGTAATGGTGACGGCCGCAGCAGATCAAACAGCCGTCACAAGTACGATCATAGACATGCGATCGCTGCGCGATCTGCCGTTTCAGGGCCGCAGTTTTCAACGCTTGTTGATATTGACGCCGGGAACAGTCCTAACAGACGTCAACCCGGCAACGGGATCACTGCCAGTCAACATTTCAACGAACGGGCAGACTCCAGCGTCAAATCTCTTCAGTGTCGACGGCGTAAGCGCGAACTTTGGCATTGTTGCTGGCGGACAAAGCGTTGGTGCTTCCGCAGCCGGTATGACTCCCGTGCTGACAGCGAGTGGTGGAACTAATGGAGCCGCTAGTGTGTCTGCGGTTAACGAAGTGGCGATTAACACTGTGGCCGACGAACCCCGGTACGGCCGGTTGCCAGGCGCGCGGGTGTCGCTCGTGACGCAGGGAGGGTCAAATAATTTTCACGGATCTTTGTTCTACTCGTTTGGCAACGACGCGCTTGATGCGAACGATTGGTTTGCCAATAGTAGAAGTTTGACGAAGCCGCCACGACGCTTAAACAACTTCGGCAGCACATTTGGCGGACCGATAGAGGAAGACCAGACGTTTTTCTTTGCTTCGTATGAAGGATTGCGTTTGCGACAACCTATGACAGCTATCACTGATGTACCGTCGTTGAACGCCAGACAAATCGCGCCTGATTCAGTTAGTCCGTTTTTGAATGCATTCCCGGTTCCGAATGGCAGATTAACCAGCGAAGGCTTCGCGGAGTTTGCGGCTACGTTTGCAACCCCCGCACGCGAGGATGTCGCCAGTTTTCGCCTGGATCACTTTCTGAATAATGCAAACCGCCTCGCCTTTCGCTACAACTTCGCAAACTCAGACGCTACAACCCGCGGCGCCAACGGTTTCTCGCTTAATACGAGTAACCACATTAGCGTTCGCACGCAGACAATTACGGGTTCGTTAATCAGTGCTCTATCGCCCACAAAGGTGTTCGAGTTGCGCGGTAATTACAGCCGATCGCGAGCCGGCGGGAGCTATTTGCTGGATGGATTTGGCGGTGCGTCTCTACCCCCGGATTTCGCTAATGTTGCCAATGGTTCGTTCGCTTTCGATCTTAACGCGCGTGGCTCTGCCCTGATCTCGGGAGCAGAGGTTGCAAACGTGCAACGTCAGCTAAACCTGGTTGCTGAAAGCACTATGCTTTTCGGCAAACACGACTTCGTGTTTGGCGTCGACTACCGCAGGCTTTCACCAATCCTGGCTTCGCGCAGCTCAGAACAGAGCCTGCTTTTCAACGGCGTGACTCAGGCACTTACTGGTGTTCCAACGCGAGTGAATAATCTGGTACGCATTAGCCCGCAAACGCCCGTCTTCCACAACCTGTCGCTTTTCGTTCAGGACGAATGGAGAAAAACTCAGCGGCTTCAATTGACCTACGGCGTGCGTTGGGAACTCAATCCGGCGCCGGAGTATCCGAGTTCAGGCACACGTTTATGGAAAACGACCTACGCGAATTTCGCCCCTCGCTTTAACTTTGCTTACGACCTTTCAAAACGCCGGAACGCTGATCTGATACTGCGTGGCGGTATTGGCGTTCACTATAGTGTCGGGCAGGAATTTGCCGGCGATGCCTTTGTCGATTCTCTTCCCTTTATTGATGGCTCGGCGGTTGGCAGTTCCTTATTACCGATCGCCGGCGGATTACCTTTTGTGGCCTTCGATCCCGATCTGAAACTGCCGTACGTGCTGAACTGGCATGTGTCACTCCAACAAGCACTTGGCTCATCACAGACCATCTCGGCGGCCTACATCGCCTCTAAAGGGCGACGGTTGCTAAGCACTCAAACTCTTTTTGACACGGATCCGCAGTTTTCATTTCTGCGCTCGGTCGGCAACCGGGCGGAGTCGGATTATCGTTCGTTGCAGTTGAAGTTTGATCGCCGGCTGGCGGGTGGTTTGAAAGCCTTCGTTTCCTACACTTGGGCCCGATCCACAGATAACGCAAACCGTGATTCAGCGAGGCGTGTGTTGCTGGCAAGCGCGAATCCCGCAGACGATCTTGGTGCCTCAGATTTCGACGTTAGACACGCGCTAAACGGACTGATTTCCTACGAGCTTCCGGCGCCACTGGCCCATGGACTCGGTAACCGGCTGCTTCGCAATTGGACCATCGAGTCGTTCTTCAACGCCCGTTCTGCGAAGCCGGTAAACGTGCTATACGGCTTCCCGACGACTTATGGGTTCGCGTATGTGCGCCCGAACGTGATGGCGGGAGAATCGTTATATTTGCTGGATCCAACTTTCCCCGGAGGCTGGAGAATTAACCCGAACGCGTTCTCGATTCCTTCAGAGTTCGAACAGGGCGACCTTGCTCGCAACAGTCTGCGGGGTTTTCCTTTCTATCAGCTCGACCTTGCGTTGCGCAGAAGCTTCAACCTTACCGAGGACACAAGTCTGGAATTCCGGGCTGACGCGTTCAATATCCTCAACCATCCGAATTTCCAGGATCCGCTGGGAAGCGATCTGCACCTCGGTTCGACGTTTGGCCAGTCAACAGCCCTCGCCGGCAGCGGCTTTGATTCCTTCCACACGGTGGGCGGCTCACGCACGTTCAAGTTTTCTGTGAAGCTGTCCTTCTGAACTTGTGCTTTTGTGCCTCTTTGTGGCTAATGATCGATACGTTAGAATACATCCGATCCAGTTATCCATCCTTATCTTGCATAGACGACGAACTGGTCGGCGTAAATCTCGTATTGATTATTCATGACTGATTCAGACGACTCGATAGCAAAGCTCAAAAACGAGCAGGCCGTGAAGAAACGCGAGGAAGCGCTGCCCGAACGCATCCTGCGCCGCGTGCTCGAAGGCATGGGCGACGTGGTCGATCGCCGCTTTGGACGCACGGTCGAACCGCGCAGCGGACTCACCACCTCCAAACTCATCGAGCGGATGAAGAAGTTGATCGATGAGCGCGTGCGCGACGAAGGCAACAAGGGACGAATCGCGCCGCACCATCTGATACTCAAAGTCGAGTGGGGCACGCACTCGGAAGCACCGCCGGAAATCCTGCACGAACTGAAAAACGAAGTTCTCGCCGCCGCAATCGATCACATCAATGACCATCGTTACCGCACGCTTGGTCCAGTAATTGTAGAAGCGGAAGTCGACATCTTCACGACCGGCATCTCGGTTGACCCGTCGTTCGGGGAGTTTGAAGAAGACTTGCGCCGCCAGGACGAAGAACGACGCGCGGCCAAGAGCGGCGTGCCGATTCCGAGCGCCGCGCCGCCGATGCCTGACATCCAGGTTGTGGCGCGAATTACGCAACAAAATGGAACACGCGAAGTACCATTAGTGTTCAAACCTGGTGGCAGACGGCTAAACGTCGGACGCGCTTCCGACAACGAATTGACCCTGAACGACCACAGCGTTTCAAAGATTCATGCGGCTTTGTTGATGACTGCGGAAGGCACGCTGCTCGTTGCGGACACCGGATCGACCAACGGGACGTACCTCAACGGCAGGCGTATTGCTTACGGTGAATCACGAGTTATCGAAGACGGCGACGTAATCGGATTTGGAGACGTTGAAGTAAGATTGCGCAAGAGTGAGTAGTATTAGGACCTAGATGAACTTAGCGACATTACTATTCATACTCCTGTTTCAATCTCCCACGCCGTCTCCTGTTGCCACTCCACACGTGCCGGAAAGAACACCCGCGCTGTTCACGCTGATTTACGTCGGCGGCTTCGCGGTCGTGATCCTGTTGCTGCTGCTCAGCTTGGTCCGTAATCGGCGCAGTACCGCGTCGAAGACGACCGCAATTCCCGAAGATCTTCCCAAGGCAGTAAAGAAACGACTCGGTTCGTCTTCAACCAATCGCGGCCTGCGCTTTTTGCGCTGGTTATTCGTGCTGCTCGCGATCGGTCTCTTCTCGTTTCACGTCTACTGGGCCAGGTACGCGTCCGAACAGAACGAAAAGTTTCAGCAGTTGAGCTACAAGGACCTGCGCGTACGCCGTTTGTCTGAATCGACGTTGCGCGGCTGGATTCTCGATCGCAGCGGCCGGCTCGATCAGCCGCTCGCTTATTACAAGCGCGACTCGGCCGGCGACATCCGCCGCGAGTATCCGATGGACCAGGCAATGGCCCACCTGTTCGGCTCCGATCGCGGCGATCCGGGATTGGAACGCGCGTTGTTTGGCGTGCAGAGTGGCGCGTTGCCGGAAGCACTGGCGGTGGTACGTGGCGAGTCGCTCGAGTTCAAGGGAAATCAGGACGTGCGCCTCACGATCGATCGCGGGTTGCAACAAGCCGCGATGGACCAGTTGAAAGGCAAGCACGGCGCGGTGGTGATCATCAATCCGCAGAACGGCGAGGTGCTCGCGCTTTACAGCGAACCTTCGAACAGCTTGAAAGAAGTCAGCGACGAAACAACGTGGATTCGTCTCGAAGCAAACGAACGCGACAAACCGCTCGTCAGCCGCGCTCTCGGCGCTTATTACATTCCCGGTTCGACATTCAAAACCGTGACGATGACCGCGGCATTTCTCGCGGGCGAACAGGATACTGAATTTACGTGCAGTGGCGGTGGCTACTACGCGGCGCCGGGCGCGAACGTGATCTTCGACGACGGTGGACCAGGCGAAGTGCACGGAAAGATCGGAATCGACGAAGCGTACGAAGTCAGTTGTAACCAGTACTTCGCGCAGATGGGCGTTAGGCTCGGGGCTGAACGTCTCAAACGCGCGGCACAATTGCTCGGCATCGGCGGTTACGACACGCCGTCCGAAGCGTTGCGTGGCCGCAAAGAACCGGAACTCTGGGACGCCAGTACTGACGCAGTGAAACGTGCCCTCGCGCCACGACAAGCAACGATCGTTACTGGCAAACAAGTCACGCGATACGATCTCGCTCTGATGGGTTACGGCCAGGGTTACGCCGGACAGATGACACCGTTTCAGATGGCGCTCGCGGCAGCGGCGATCGGCAACATGGAAGGCAAGTTGATGAAGCCGAAGATCGAGTTCAACGTGGCGCCGCAACCTTACAACCAGGTGATGACGGTGGCACAAGCAGCGCGAATGCGCCAGATCATGGGCCTCGTCACTGGTGGCCCAAGTGGCACTGCGCGCGGTGTCTTTGGACCAGTCAAAGCAGCCGGTATCAACACGGGCGGCAAGACAGGCACCGCGCAGAAAGTCGTGCCCGTTTACGATCCGAAAACAGGCGAACCAAAAACACGTCACAAAGTCGAGCGCGATAACCGTGGCAACATCATTCGCGAGTACGACGAAATCATCATGGACAATGACAACCCGCGGATCGACGGTTGGTTCCTGTGCATCGCACCGCTCGAACGGCCGACGCTTGCGATGGCAGTGATTGTTGAAGGCGGCGGCTATGGTTCGCGCTCAGCCGCGCCGATTGCCGCAGCGCTCGTTTTGAAAGCGAGAGACTTGGGTTATTTCAGCGGCACCAGACCGACTCCGCCGCCTCGGGATTTAACTACCAGAAGATGAAAAACCGCGCGTCGTCACATCTGCTGATCATCCTGTTGATTCTCGGTCTCGAGATCACGGGTTACATCGCGATTCATCGCGCGGGCCTTTTGCGTGGTTATGAAACGTCAACCATCGGCGCGGTGCGTGACCTGCTGATGTTCTTTCCGTTGATGGTGCTGGCGATCTGGTTGTCGCGAAACAAAAAATTCGTCGGCAACTGGGTGCTCTTCACGACCGCGATTCTGCTGTTTGCGTTCGGGATGTTGATCCAGTACCGCCTTTACAGCGATCCGGAATACAACGCGCGCAATAAATCGGCTGCGCGCGAAGAGAAGATGCAAGCGCTCAGAACGCGGTACATCATGGAGAACTACGATCCGGTCAAGAAGCAGTTGATGGGCTTGCCGCCGACGCCCGCGGCGCCGATCGACATCGATCAGTTACCGAAGAAGGAGTCGAACTATTCGCTCTGGAACGCGATGACGTCCAGCTACACGTGGATTCCGATCTTCTCGTTCCTGACTTTCGCGATCGCTTATTCGATGTGTTCGCGCGACGGGTTTCTGCTCTGGCTTCAGCGCAACAGTTTCATCATCGTCTTATTCACTTTGCTGCCGCTGGCGATCGCCGTCGTGACTTCCAGCGCCGGCAAAGCACTCGGCAACATGACGCCGTGGGAACCGTCAAAGATTCCCTTCCTCGTCGGCTTCGCGGGCATTCTTACTGCGCGTTACAAAGATCTCGCTGAAACTTACTGGGGCATTCCGCGCGCGCGCGACATCGTGCCGTTGATTGTGATGGCGATGCTGCCGTTCGTTCCTTTCTTTGCTTTGAAAGACTTCGGCCAGATGTTGATCTTCAGCGGAGCGTACACGACGCTTTATCTCGTAGCCGTGCGCCGTTGGCCGCAGTTGTTGCTGTTTGTCGGTTCGGTTCTGATCGTGATCAGCATTCTGGTTGTTGGCGCGTTGCCACGCGACGTGCAGGAGTCAGTGCCGTTCCTGCCGACGATCGCGCGCCCGATCAGCGCGGCGCTGCCGTCGCGCATTCAGCAACGTTTCCATCTGTGGCTCGACGGTTTCGATCCACCGTCGCCGGAAGTTTCGTGGTGGAAGAAAGAGTACCAGGAGGCGCTCAACGAAGATCCGAAACTGAAAGAGCTTGCCGAACAGAGTCCGGCGATGCAGAAGACAGTGAACGTCGATATCTGGTTCGACAAACTCGCCTTTCAGCCAGCGCAAGCGACTTGGGGTATCAGCTCAGGCGGTGCAACAGGCAGAGGCTTCGGTCTCGGCTTCCCGGAAGTGATCCCCATCGCCGATTCTGACTACGTGTATGCGGCAATCGCGGAAGAGACGGGCCTGTTCGGCGGCGCAGTGATTATCCTGGCAGTCATCATTTTCGTGGTCGCTGGTGTTCGCACTTCGCTTGAGGCGCGTGATATGTTTACGAAGTTGTGCGCGGCTGGTCTGACGGCATTTATAGGTTTTCAAGCTTTGGTGAACATCGGCGGCATCTTGCGCGCCTTGCCGATGACGGGCATTACGCTTCCTTTCGTCAGCCACGGCGGTTTTAGTTTGATCACAAGCTT
>DATNJO010000039.1:0-14839 GCA_035603895.1 Pyrinomonadaceae bacterium | reverse complement strand
TAAACAACTGCTCGAGGTCTTCCGCAAGAATCAATTGTTCCTCAAACGACTCAAGCGCGCCTGGCCAGCGGTACACGAATACCGGGCCGTCGAGGTTCATTGTTGGACCAGCCAGCAGTAGTAAATCCTCTCCATCAACGCAGATGTCTCTTACTCCGAGCCCGCCAAGATCCAGAAAGTGTTTCTTGTAGAGTCTGCCTTGAGGTCCGATGTCTCGCAGCTTCAAGAACGAATCCTCCGCGGTCACAGACACTTCCAAAATCCCGGCCCACCCGCGCAACACTGGACCGCGAAGTCCGATGAATATGCGATCGCCACTCACTGCTAATCCCTCGATGTCGAAACCGTTGTCTTTACCGGGAATCGTGAGGAATCTGGCGAAGTGGGAATCGCCGCGACCATCCTCGGCCTGTTTGACAGCGTTGACGAGCGCATTACTCGTCAAGTCGCCTGGCAATTGACCCGCTTGCAACGTGCGCGCCGGATTCATCGGGTCCGTGGCCGAACGGGCCAAGTGCTGATCCCCGGTTTCAACCAGAGGAATGCGCGCGAGTATGAAACGATTGCCCTTGCTCTCGATCTGGGCTAACCGCTTGACTCTGTTCTCAGTGGTTTCTGACTTCTTGACCTTCTCACGTTTTATGCTGTGGGAACCTACCAACCATAGGTAAGAGTCCTTATGATCCAGTCCCTCAATATCGATCTCCTGATCGAAGTTCGTATCTTGCGCCGGAAGGTCGATGAAGTCCTTTAGCGCAAAAGATCTGTGCGTGTTGAATGTGACGCCGTCCGAAGACGATAGCCGCTCAACGCTGGTCACTTCGTCAGAGGCCACCCATAAGAAATCGCCAGCTACAACCACGGCGGAGAGGGAGTCTGGTATTTTCTTCTGACTTCCGTCGAACTCAAGAATCGGATGTGTCGTGTTTAGTTGCATAGCTACTGAGAATGGCGCTAGTAGCGAAAACGTTTCACGATCCGGGATCCGGGAGAAACCGACTCCTCTTTATTTCGTAAAGTACTTGACCGGAGTCTCACAAGAGGCGTAAGATGCCGAAACGATGAAGCCCGTCCCGCTCATTTCTGAATCCCAACCCGAGCCACCGGCCCTGCACGACCGGGCCATGGACAACCTGCGCTACATCCGCGAAACAATGGAGCTCGCGACCGCTTTCACCGGCATCTCCGGTTGGGGCGAAATCGCCATCGGCGTCACCGCTCTCGCTGCCAGCGTCGTCGCCGCCATGCAAGCGACATTCAACGCGTGGCTCGCCGTCTGGATCGCTGAAGGACTGATCTCGCTTTTGATCGCCGGCTGGTCCATGGACCGGAAAACACGCTCGATCAAAATGCCGCTCGGTTCGGGACCTGGAAGAAAAGCAGTCTTCAGTTTGACGCCGCCCATGGTCGCCGGTGGACTGCTTACGATCGTGCTGGTCCAGGCCGGACTACATAACGCGATTCCCGGTGTTTGGTTACTGCTTTACGGAACTGGCGTGATCACCGGCGGCATGTACTCCGTCAAAGTGGTGCCGATCATGGGCCTCTGCCTGATGGCCCTCGGAGCGCTCGCGCTGTTCTCGCCGCCCGCGTTCGCGAATTGGTTTATGGCCGTTGGCTTCGGCGGCCTGCACGTGGTGTTTGGTGCAATTATTGTGAGGAAATACGGTGGCTAAACAATCGACCGCAAAAAAGACTGTTCCGCAAAAACCGCTCGCCGAAGTGCCGGATACGCAAGTCCGAAACGAGAAGAGCGCAGCGCCGAATCTCGATCGTTTGATCCACGAACGCTTGCGCCTCGGCATCATCAGTGCGCTGGCTGCGAATGAGTCGTTGAGCTTCAGCGATCTGAAGCACCTGATGAACACCACCGACGGCAACCTGAGCGTACACGCGCGCAAACTCGAAGAAGCAGGCTACATCTCCTGCACCAAGTTTTTCGAAGGGCGACTGCCCAAGACCGAATACAAACTGACCGCCGCCGGACGCAGCGCGCTCGAGAAATATCTGAGTCACATGGAAGCGCTCATCAAACAGATGCGAAACACCTAAGTGCCGGCCCGTCTCTCCCTTTATCGGCTTTGCCCGAGAAATGCTCTTCTCTGTGTCCTCTGTGCCTCTGTGGTTCAATGATGCTTAGGAGAACTAACCACAGAGACACAGAAACACAGAGAAGATGAGAACAAGTTACGACGTAACGATCATCGGCGCCGGACTGGCCGGACTTCAGTGCGCTCGCTTGCTCGCCCGGCAAGGTCTCAGCGTTCTTCTCGTCGATCGCAAGAACACTCTCGACCAGAAGATTCATACCACCGGGATCTTCGTGCGCCGCACGCTCGTCGATTTCGATATACCGGACGATTGTCTTGGTCCAGCGATCAAGCACGTCACACTTTATTCGCCCGCGCATCGTTCGGCGGAACTCGTTAGCCGTTACGACGAGTTTCGCATCGGCCGCATGGGCCAACTCTACCATCGTTACTTGCAGCAGTGTTTACACGCTGGCGTCGATTGGCTGCCGCATACAAGTTACCTCGGTCATTCGGCAGTCAACGGCAAAATAACACTGCGACTCAGCAACTCTCATTCGATCACAACGCGCTACCTGATCGGCGCGGACGGCGCGCGGTCGCGTGTGGCTCGCGATCTGAACCTCGAACAGAATCGCGAATGGATTGTGGGTGTGGAAAGCGTTCTTCACGGCGCAGTGCTTGATGGTCCACCACGATTGCTTTGTTTCCTCGATCCGAAACTCGCGCCGGGTTACATCGCGTGGATCGCTCACGACGGCGAAGAGACACATCTCGGCGTCGGCGGCTATCCGTCGTTATTCGATCCGATGTCGGCATTACAGGACTTCCGCTCCCGCGTCGCAAACATCATCGACTTGCGCAACGCAAAACAGATCGAAGCACGCGCGGGCTTCATTCCGGTCGGCGGCGTACTCAGAAACATCGCGAACTCAACCGGAATGTTAATCGGCGACGCAGCCGGCGCTGTTTCACCGCTTACGGCCGGCGGTTTGGATCCTTGCATGCGCTTATCCGCGTTCGCCGCGAACGTTGTTACCGAGTATTTATCGACCGGCGATGCTCAAGTGTTGCAGGCGTACTCGGGTGAACTGTTCCGCTCTCGCTTTGCTTCACGATTATGGGCACGCCGCATCGCTGCGACTTTTCGCCAGCCTCAACTGCTCGAACTGGGTTGCGCAGTGTTACGTCTGCCTGTCTTCAGCCGCCTGGCGCATCACGTCTTCTTCGGCCGTGGTTCCTTCCCGGATGTAACGGACAACTTGCAACCACGGCCGGTTGTTAGCTCGAGTTAGAAGATACTCGTCGACTTGATCTGAGTCTGAACCGGACCGTAAATATTGCTGCCAAGTCGATCAACAAGCATTCCTCGATTTTGAAAAGTTGGACCATGACCGTAAGTGCCACCAATCAGGTAAGTAGAACTTCCGCACTTCACCGCGCCCGCCATGTCGCGCGCACGAGCGGCATTGTTATAAGGAGCCGCGGTTAATTTAGCCCGGCCATTGTTTGGTCCCGAATAGCTATCGGTCAGAATCCACGCCTGAATGTTTCCCCACGTCCATGGTCCACTGGATCCATTTCCGCTCGCGGCGATGATTCGGATGTTGCCGCTCGGATCCCAGGTGATCATGGGGTAACCAGAGCCGTTCGGAATACTCAGATCCGCACTGGGGTTATTCAAATCTTTCACGGTATCGGTCACGCCTGTTTGAGCGTCGAAGCGATAAATCAAATAGTTTGGAGCACCGTACGGCGTAGTTTTTGCGCCGACGAGATATACGTAATTGCCCGCTCCGGCCGCCTTTGTCATGCCTCTCGCGCCGTGAAATGCTGCCGGCATTGTCAGGGTCTTGTTCGTGAACTGTCCGATTTGAGGATCAAATTCCAGCACCTGGTTCAATACCGAGTTGCCGTTCTGCGCACCGCCGAAAAGATAAATCTTGCCGTTCGCTGGAAGCGCGACCGCGCCGGCACGAGCCCCCGCTTTTCCCAGCCGCGCCGGAATGTTAGTGACAAACTGAAAACCTCCCGCCGCGGTATAGGAATAAACGTCATCAAGATCCCCCGACGCATTTTTGCCGCCAAAGAGATAGATGGTGTGATCGTTGCCTGACTTGAGAATACTGGTCGCGGCAAATTCCCAACGCGTGCCCGGCAAACTGTGTGGCAGGAGTTGATAAGTGTCGGCGGGCGTCGTGATTTCTCCGACTCTCACGGCACTTGATTGGTTCTGCAAACTCTGGCTCGGGTAATAAGCAAAATTCGTGAAGATGAAAATCCTGGGAACGCCGTTCACGTACGCACAAACGGGCTGTGGAAAATCCGACGAGAAATAACCGTCGGCAAAATTCGGACGAATCTGCCAACTATAGAGCGACGGTATGGCAAACACTGACGACGCAACAACCAGCGTCAAAACTGAAGCGATCAATTTTTCTTTTAGCATGTTCTTCTCCTCGAGATAGATCTGGACGAGCTCAACTTCGTCCTCATGCTCGTGTGTGACGTTGGGTCACGAAATGTAACGGAGCGTTACGTTTCGTGCGGCTGAGTCACTCAGCAGTGAACACGCTCGGCGCACGTCAGCGTGCAACCTGTTCCCCGAAGGAGAAACTATGTTTCGCAAACTCAATCTCACCATTGCTCTACTGAGCATTTTTGGCCTCGCCAACTCCGCCTTCGCTTCCGTTTATCAAACCGTCGACATCAGCACCGGTGTCAACGTTGGAGCGATCGGCAATCCGTTGTATCCAGTTGGCGGAAGAGACGATTACTGGACCGTCCGTTCGGTTCTTGGCGTTCCTTCGCAACCAAACACTCCCTCATGGATCACTTCAATGCCGCTCGGCTGGAACACTATTCCCGGAACGCGGCCGATCTTTGGCAATAACAACAATATGGGAACATCGGAATACGAGAGGTGTTTCTGTCTGCAATCCATCGAAAAGGCCGTGCTAACCCTCACGATGCGCGCCGACAACCACGCGAATCTTTATCTCAACAAATATTTCGGCAATCCAATCCTGCAAACGAACTCCAACAACACGTTCAGCAACAGCATTCAACCGGCGCAGTTTACGTATACCGCGCAGACTGGACTGAAGGTCGGACTCAACTGCATCAGGGTGCGTGTTAATAATGAGGGTGGCCCCACAGGTTTTGCCCTGAACGCCACGTTAAAGGGCTTTGGCGCCCAGGACAATGCGCTGGAGGGCTGTTGCCGGCGGAGCGCGCCGGTGTTTACGGAACCGCTTCGTGTGTCGCCGATTGAGGTAAATCCGCGACGAAACAGATAGACCGCAAAATCCTCACCCCGGATAGAGCCCAGGTTCTCATCACTTGGGCTCTATTCATCTTTTCAGCTTTGCGCTATTCTACCCGCCGCACTCTCTATCTATTCGGACCTCAACCTTTGGCCGGATGCAGCCTTGAAACAAGAGATAACGGCGGAACAGTTTTCGAGTTTTCTCGAATGGCTCAACCCTGATTTTGAGCGCGCAGGCGAAGAGTACGAGCGCCTGCGCTTTCGCTTGTGCAGGTTCTTTTCATTGCGCGGCTGCAACTTTGCCGACGAACTCGCGGATGAAACCATCAACCGCGTGATCCTGAAAATCTCCGCCGAGAAAATCGACAACAAGATGGCTTACTGTTATGGCGTCGCCAAAAACGTCCTGCGTGAATCGTTGCGGAAAGAACGAACCTACCTGGACGTTGACGAGGTGACAATCGCCGCGGACGCTCCCGAACAGCCGAGTTTTTCCAGCGAGTGTTTGGACAAATGCCTGGCACGACTTTCCTCTGACAGCCGAAATCTTTTACTGGAGTACTTTTCGGAAACCAGGCAAAAGAAGATCGAACTTCACCAGCGCATCTCCGAAAGCCTGAGAACTACGCAGACCGCCTTGCGTATGCGCGTCATGCGCAGTAAGCAGAAACTTAAAACCTGTGTCCAGGAATGTATGAGTTAAAAGCGACCGTTACAAAATGTCCTGCTACGTCACTCCAAATTGGGGGCCAGAACCATGGGTTCAGCCGTGAAGAGTGAAGACACTCTGCGCGAATATCTTTTGGGCCGAGTTTCTGACGAAACAACACTCGAAGGAATCGAGGAATTGTTGTTTACGGACGAAGAGTTCTGTTCGCAGGTCGAACTTATGGAAGACGGCATCATCAACGATTACGTGATGGAGCGCTTGAACGAGGGAGACGCGGAGAGTTTTCGCGCCACGCTGGCGGCAGATCCGGAAAGACGTACGAGGGTCGAATTCACGCAGGCTTTGAGAGCTAAGGCGCTGGCCACGAACTCAGACACGGAGAAGCCCTCGCTCTTTGCTTCGTTACGAGCGTTCTTTCGCCAGCCGATGTACGCAGGCGCGTTTGCAGTTCTGTTAATCGCCATCGCCGGTTTGGCAATTTACTTCATTTGGAAAAGCAGGCCCGATGAACTTGCCGAGTTGCGAGCTATTTACCAACAAGCACGCCCTACTGAAACGCGCATTTCTGAATTTGGCTATGCGCCACTGGTCCAATTACGTGGAGCGCCCGAACCAGGCGAACAAAAAAGGTTGCGGCGCATTGAAATCAGTTTGATCGACGCTACCGAACGGACGCCGAACGCGCAAACCCATCACGCTCTCGGCGTCTTTTATCTAACTCAGCAGGATTACCCCAAGGCCATCAACGAATTTGAGAGTGCTGTGAAGTTCGCGAAGACGAACGCAAAGATTCATAACGATCTTGGCGTCGCTCATTTCGAGCAGGCAAAAACCGGGGACAAGAAACTCGAAGAGCTTGCGCGCAGTTTTGAAGAGTTCACGAAAGCAACGGAGCTGGATCCTGATTTATTAGAGGCACTCTTTAACAAGTCTTTAGCTTTGCAGGAACTGAACATGCCGCGTGAAGCGAAAGAATCGTGGAACCTTTACCTGCAAAAAGATTCGTCGTCGCCGTGGGCGGATGAAGCACGGAAAAACCTGGCCCAGGTAGAAAAAGAGCAAGCACGGTTCAAAAAGACAGACGATCAGGTGCTCTCTGACTTTCTCACTGCCTATCGCAATCGCGAAGCAGGACGCATCAGGCAAGTTCATAACGACACCAAGGGTTTGCTCCGCGAATCGATGATTCCGCTACAGCTTTCCCGAATTTTTCTCGACGCGAAGCAGCGTGGCGACGAGGCTCAGGCCAAAGAGAGCATAGAGGCCATGACTTATCTCGGCGACCTGGACCAGGAGCAAAACGGTGATTCTTTGGTTCGCGAACTAGCCAGGTTCTATGAACACGTGCCCGCGAATAAAGTCGAGCGGCTGCTGCAAGCGAAGAATGCTTTTGCGCGCGGACAACAATCTATTAAGACGAATTTGAAAACGGCCATCGCAGAATTCGAAAGCAGCCGGGATCTTTTTGCACAGCTCGGCAGCGAAGCAGAAGCGGCCATCGCGGAAACCTGGGCGGCCCAACTTCTCACCGACGTTGGAGAAGTTGCTGAAAGCCGTAGGCGCTTAACAGAATTAATCATGAATGCCACAACCAGGAACCTCACGAACCTGTTGCCGCCGGCCTACTATTCGCTCGCAATGGGCGACTATCGTCAGAACCGGTTATCCGAGTCTGCCAGAAACCTCAAGACTGCGTTGCGCCTCGCGGAAGCAGCAAACAACACTTTCGAAGTTCAACACGCGGTTGAAGCTCTCGCACTGCATTACGCCGACATTGGTGAGTTTCAGACGGCGTTGTTTTATGCGGGCAAAATGCTTTCCGGCAAGGAAGTTTATGCGGAAAGTCCCAGCCAGTCGCGGCGCGACAAGGGAACACTGGCGTTTCTTTCACTCAAGCTGAGGTTCTTCTCAACGTCCTTGAGCTTGTCGCGCGAGCACTTGAGCATTACACAGGAGACTTGGCCCAACACCATCCTGGTTAACGACTCGTTGCGTCGCATGATCGACGCGGCCGCGGGCAAAGACGACTTCCCTGCTGCGCTGGGTTATGCAGAGCAGTCAATGCAATTTGCACTTGCACGCGAATCCACGCCGGAGAACACGCGCACAACAGCGCGAATCTATCTCTTGCTTGCAGATCTCAAGAGCCGCACTAAAAACTGGGATGAGGCTTTGACGGATTACGACAAAGCGCTGGAACTGTACGGCCAGTTTCCCGAAGTCACCGACAGTTTGTACCAGGCTCACAAGGGCAAGTTGTTCTGCTTCCAGCAACTGGATCGAGATCAGGATTTTTCCAGCGAGCTGACGACAGTCTTGAAACTCGCCGAGGATTATCGCGCCACCGTTCGCGAAGACAGTTCACGCCAGGCGTTCTTCGAGAACGAACAGATCGTCTTTGATTCGGCCGTGGCGAACGCCATCAAGCAACACGATCGGCACGCGGCGTTTAATTTCAGTGAAGCGGCAAGAGCCCGCTCGTTGTTGGAGTTTGTTAACTCAGAAAAGCCGATCGCCAAAGTCGAAAAAGACTACGCGTCAATTGCGAAACCTCTCGCTTTGACAGAAATCCAGCAGCGCCTGCCCCCACAAGTGCAACTTATTCAATACACCTTGTTGCCTGACAAGCTCGCAATCTGGATCGTGTCGAAGAAACGTTTCGATTCACTGCAAAAACAGATCACGGCGCCTGAGCTTGAAGAAAAAGTCGACGCTTATCAGGCATTGATCATGGACAAAGCAAAGCCCGCCGAGATCAAGCAGGCAGCGCAGGAGCTTTATCAGCTTTTGATCCCGCCGGATCTCACGCACGACCAACAGCTTTGCGTTATTCCTGATAAGTCGCTACATCAACTCGCGTTTGCCACGCTCGTTTCGCCAGCGGGCAGGTATCTGTTGGAAGACTATGCCTTGTTCTACGCGCCGAGCGCCACCGTGCTCGTTCTCGCCAGCGAAAACGCGCAGCGAAAAGAGCAAGTCAGAGAAGAGCGTTTGCTCAGCATCGGTAATCCGCGTTTTGACCGCGAAGAAAACCCTAATCTGCCGGATCTGGAAGACGCAGAGTCTGAAGCCAGCGCAACGGCCGAAAACTACCGAAAGTCTCAAGCGCTGATTGGTGACGAAGCGACAAAAGAAAAGTTCCTGCGCGACTTTACCGGTGTTGAAGTAGTGCACTTCGCCGGGCACTTTGTGGCAAACCGGCAGTCTCCGGGAAATTCGAAGCTCCTCTTCGCGGGCGGCGACCTGCGCTCGTCTGAACTCGCCGCCTACAAACTTCCGCTGGCGAAGCTCGTAGTCCTGTCTGCATGTGAGACCTTTCTCGAGCGGAACAACAAAAGCGAAGGCGCGATCGGCGCCGCGCGCACGTTGCTGGCTTTAGGCGCGCCGGTTGTGGTCGCGAGTCAATGGCGAGTTGACTCAACGCCGACTAAGGATTTGATGATCGCCTTTCATAGCAATCGTAAACAAAAAGGGCTGACGTCTGCTGAGAGCCTGCGACAGGCGCAGCTTGAACTGATGAGCCGCGATGCGACGAGCGCCCCCTTTTATTGGGCCGCATTTTCGCTGTTTGGTGGTTACGCCAATTACTAACGATGATCCGCACCTGTCCAAAATGTGGCGCCTATTACGCTGATGAATCGCTGGCGTTCTGTTTTGCTGACGGAATGCCGTTGCTCAGCGTGGCTCCGGACAGCGAGACATGGCAGGAAGGTCTTCGTGCTATTGAAGAGAAGACGCAGTCACTGAGAAAACATCAACGCAATCTAAGATTGCGGCGTGTTGTTCTGGGCGGGGTAACAACTTTGATTCTCGCCACGGTCCTCTCGAGATCTTACGAGGTCGAGACAATACCAGCCGGAACTATACCGCCCGTGAAGCGTTCTTTAGTTGCTTCGCCGTCACAGTCACCGACGACGTTACCGGGAGCGTGGCCACCCGAGTTCCTGTTATCTTCCGAAGCACCGTCGCCGTCGTCTCCGACTACGGATTCGTCAACCCCAACGACAGATTCGACAGCGCCAACTTCAACTTCGGACTCGTCAAACCCGCATTCAGACACGACGACTCCAACCACTGACTCGTCGACTCCAACTACGGATTCGACGTCACCAACTACGACTTCAGACACGTCATCTCCGCCGTCAGTTTTTTACAGAATCAGCGGCCGAGTTACTGTCGCGGGCCAGCCCGTCGCCGGTGTCAAAGTCAGACTTGAAGGCTCAAAGGCGACCACAGCAACGACCGACGGGAACGGTTATTACACATTCAGCGATCTGCGAGCGGGCGGCAGTTTCGCTGTCACTCCCGTCCGCGACAAGACGAATTTCAAGCCGTTCAATCGTTCTTTTGACAATCTCGCGCAGGATGGAGCGGCTGACTTCTTCGGCGATGGCGAACGCGAGCGTGATTTAAAACCAGAGTCGAAGTGTACCGAGGCTGACGAAGGCCGGGAACGGAAGATCATCATCGACACCTACAGCGCCGCGTGGCGAGAGAGTGCCGAACGCGAACGTCAAAAGGTCATTCGCGAGAACACTCGAGACGGAGAAAAAGCCGAAGCTACTCTGGTTCCCCGTGAAATTCACATCGTGTTCTTCAAAGAGTGTAAAGCGGCCACTGTCACTTACAAATACGTTTGGCAAATCAAAACAGCAGTTGATCTAAGAGGGTTACCGAGGGAGATCAACGTCTCCAGGCAGCGAACCTCAGTCTGCGGGAAAATGCTGGGTAGATGGTTTTGCAGTTAGTCTTTGACAGGATTCACAGAATTAACAAGATTGCCTTAGGAAAACAGCTATCTTGTCCATTCTGTGAATCCTGTCGACCAACGTTACGTCTTGGCCTCAAAAGTCACTCCTATCTGACAGCTCTTTAATAACCCAATCCTCAGGAGAAAGATCATGCCCATCCAGGAAAGTTCCGCCACTGCACTCGTTAGATTTACCGGCCTCGGAATTGTTTGCTTCAACCAGGAACACCAACGCGGTGAAATCGCCGGCATTCGCGACAACAAGCACGTATTGACGATCAAGATTCAACGGCCCGTTTATCAGGACGGCGCCGAGAAAGACGTCATCGCCTACAAAGACGTTGTGACGTATGAAAATCTGCCCAACGACGACGTGCGCATTGAAATCAAGGCTTCGGGTAATCCACCGATCGCAGGCTATGAGATTTATCAAAACGGAGAGTTTGATCGGCTTGGCGCGCACGACGTTAATGATTTTCGCTGGCTCGTAAATATGAGTACGCTGCACGGCGACTCGGCGCTACAGACCAGCCCGCAACAACGTTATCCACTTACCAAAATCTATATCAGCAACGGTCTGTTCTACGCCCACAAGCTCGACCGCAACTTGTTTTTCGAAAAAGTCGAAAAGAACGCGAACGGTCTATCAACGCTCAGCGAGGTCTTTGGCAATGTCGCGGAAACGATCGGCGTCAAGCTTGAAGGTGCGGAAGTTCAGTTTACGATTCGCATTGGCAGCCAGGAAGAAACGCACTCGCTGCCACGCATCGAAGGTCTTCCGTTCAGAATCGAAATCAAGAACATGGACTACAACGCCAACGCGATCTACAGCGACATGCCCGACTATTACAAGTACTTCGCCGACCCTTCCGGTAATCAATTCGAACTGATGCCGATCGTAGAAGATGCCAGTGTCGAATCGATCAATCAGCAGGAATTTTGTCACCCGATCGTTGTGGACCACCCGCAGTCGATCGACGACCTCTGAGAAAAAACCAGATGGCCCTACTCTTACTTGAAAGACACCTGATCTGGTCCGGACCCAACGCTGACGGCGGGATCAGTTTCTATTACTACTACGACGTAATCACGTGGATCCTCGGCGCACTAGCGCTGACCTGGCTGACGTGGTTTCTCGTGAAGAGATTCCTGCGCATGCGCGCGTTAAGGCGTCGCCCACGGCGCCTTAACAAGCGGCTGCTCAAACGAACGATCAAAATCAAGAGTGAGTTGAGCCGGCGATTCTTGCCGTTAGGCGTCTCAAACAATATTCATGCGGTTGGTATAGGAATGGTTGCCGGCAGCACGGACCAATATTGCATTCAGGTTTTTGTCGCTGATGCGAACCGCGAGTTGTGGAATGGATCGGGAACCGCACCGCTGCCCGGAAATTATCGTGGTATTCCGCTGGTCCTGATCGAAATGCCCGCGGCAGGTTTTTTATCGGCTCCGGGTTTACCTATCCGCGACCGCCAGGAAGTCATAATCGGCGGCATCAGTGGCGCAAACACCAATCTCGCTGGCCAGAGTGGGACCATCGGCTATTTCTGCACGCGTAAGAGTAGATTCTCACGCTTGAAAGAAACTCACTTGCTCAGCAACAGCCACGTCTTTGCCGATCTTCAAAGAGCGACTGTTGCTGAAGACGATTTGATCATGCAGCCGAGCCCGGGCGAACCGGGAAGCAATCGGCCCATCGGGACGCTGGTTAACTTTTCCACGCTGAAGTTCGAAGGCGACGTGACCGAGCCCAACCACATAGATGCCGCAATCGCAAAACTGTGGACGTCGCACCAGCACAGGCCGCTGCTTCCGTTCATCGGTGCAGTGAAGGGTTACGTCGCTAAGAAAGACATCAGCCTCGGAGAACCTGCGCGCAAGTTCGGGCGAACTACCGGTTACACTGAGGGACGCATCTTCTCGATCAATCTCGATATATGGATTCGCTACGACCGTACCCGGCAGTCGGCGTTTTTCGAGAACCAGTTGCTGGTTGAGCCCGCTTCCCCGGCGTTCCAAAAATTCGTTGCTAAAGGAGACAGCGGCTCTCTGCTGGTTGATGAAAAACAGCACGCCATCGGCTTGATCTTTGGCGGTATGTCAGAGGCGCCCGAAACAATTCAAGCACTCCCGAATCCAGGCGCTGCCTCGGTTATCGGCAATCCACAAAGACTCGAAGGCTACGGCGTAGCCAACCCCATTACTGACGTCCTCGAGCGACTCAAGATTGAGTTGCTCCTCACCCCTGAAGGATGAAGTCGCCGCAGCGGCCACCGATCATATTCGAACAGGCGTTCGTGTTACCCGAGATCACTTTGGGCATGATCGAACCATCAGCCACTCGCAAATTGTTCACACCTCTCACGCGAAGCTTTGAATCAACCACGGCCATCGAATCGCTGTTCGGTCCCATCTTGCACGTCCCGACGTAATGAAAGTCCGGGACGCTGGATTCATCCATATAAGCGATCAATTGCTGATCGGTAGTAACGTTCGGACCTGGCATAGTCTCAGGGCTTAACCAGTCGGAATTTGCCTCAAAGTAGTTTGCAATCTCTCGCACCATCTTCAATCCCTTAAGTGACGTTTGCACATCCTGCGGGTTACACAAAAGGTTAGGTTGGATCAGCGGCGGATCGGTGTAGTTGGCTGAACTCAAAGTAATTGAACCGCGGCTAAGGGGGTGCAGGGCAATAGAGCCAACCGCAAACTGGTTCGGCGGAAAGCCCGGATTGTTTTTCATGTAGAACGTCTGCACTTCGTAATCGGGCGCGCCCGTTTGTGGTGCACCCGGCGCACCATTCGTAAAGATGTTGTTACACATTGGCGAAAAGTGGTTCGGGTCTTGCTTCGCCAGTGGATGCACTACGAAACTGATCAGTTGATCCTGAAGGTTTTGGCCCACCCCGGGCGAATCGACCAGCACCGGTATGCCGAGCTGCTTCAACGCCCTGGCGTCGCCAATTCCCGAAAGCATCAACACTTGAGGCGAACGTAAGGCGCCGGCGCACAGGATTGTCTCTCGCAAACAGGTCACCGGTATGATTTGGCCGTCGATCGATAAGATCACTTGCGACACATTCCTTTGGGAATCAAACGTGATCTTCGTGACCATCGTTTGATTGGCGAAGGTCAATTGCGGGCTGGTAGCACTACCAGCCACGAAAGCGTTGAATGAGTCTTGTCTGATTCCATAGACCGGTGGGGGTACAGGTTTGGCGTTCACCTGCGAGAACGCAACGCCATATTGAGTTGCGCCATTGTAATCGGAGTTTGCCTCGTAGCCCATCTGCGTGATTGCGCTCATGAAATCCGCCGAGACCGGATTGGTTGTCAGGCCCGTCGTTACGTATATTGGTCCTTGTTGTCCGCGATACGGCGATGCTGGCCCAGCCCATTGTTCCTGCCGCTTGAAAACGGGCAACACAGAATTGTAGTCCCACCCGGGGTTTCCGAGAGCAGCCCAGCCGTCGTAGTCAGCGGGATTGCCCCTCACCCAAATCATCCCGTTGATCGAACTGCTGCCTCCATCAACCTTACCGGCATCGTAAGGCATCAGTTGTCCGTCCATGCAGGTCTGCGGCTGGCTTTGGTTGTTCCAATCGTAGATCGTGCCGCGTAAGTTCATCGCCTGGGTGTACCCCTGGATTTCGGGAACCTCATTTTCCTGGCCGGCCTCTACCAGAAGTATTGTCACAGAGGGCTTGGTCAAGAGGCTGGCAACGACCGCACATCCTGCGGAACCGGCGCCGATTACAATGTAGTCGAATGCAGGCGCTGGCACCGCCAGGGCCGGTGGCAACGGTTTCGGCTTAACGGCTTGTCTCAGTCGGGTGTTGAGGGCTGTGTCTACGGGCCATCGGTCCAATACTCTTCGGTTGTATAACATGCGACACTCCTTTAATGAGAAGGGTTGTCACTTCTTGAGTTGGCTCGTCGGGCGATTGGCGAGGTCGTAAGAATCAGAAGTGTGAGACTCTTGATGACCGCAGTGATATATACCTGCGTGTTGAGTCTGTCAATGCTTTCTGTTGAGTAGTGACATACCCTTGCGCGATCAGTTTGCACTTCTCGTGAGGTGTCTAAACGCCGAAGGCGTTGCCTAATTTCAGCCCAGGGTT
>DATNJO010000038.1:0-6927 GCA_035603895.1 Pyrinomonadaceae bacterium | reverse complement strand
TTGCGAAGGCTCATGGGTTACCGGTTTATGAAACACCCGTCGGTTTCAAATACATCGGAGAACTAATCAATGAGGACAAGATTATCCTCGGCGGCGAAGAGTCGGCCGGGTTGTCGATCAAAGGTCACTATCCGGAGAAAGATGGCCTCCTGGCGTGTCTCCTTGCAGCGGAGACGGTTGCGGCGCGCGGCGCGTCCCTGAGCGAACAATTGGAGCAACTCTTCGCTCAGACTGGCCGGCTCGAGTCTGGCCGGATCGGCGTAAAACTCACGCCCGAGCTGATGCCGGTGTTGCAGGAAAAGTTGAAAGAGGAACCCACCTCTGTTGGTGGGCGGAAGGTGAAATCAATCAACCGCATAGACGGTTTAAAGATCATATTTGAGGACGATTCGTGGCTGTTGGTGCGTCCTTCGGGAACCGAACCCCTGGTAAGGATTTACGCAGAGTCAGAATCGGCAAAGGACGTGGAGGTGCTACTTGAGCAAGGTCGCAAATACTTACTGGGTTGACGAACGGATTAGATCGCAGCGCGTGTTGCCGCGCAGCGCAAACGCTTCTCTAGCTTCAATGCAGCAGATCTCAGCGGAGATCATTGGCAGCCGTACGGAGGTGCGGCGCCGCGGAGGAATAATTCCTTCGTGGGTTGTCTTCGGCATGATTTTATTGGCCACTCTCGCCGTCTGTGTGACGGTGAACATGCGCACGCGTACAAAGTTTCAGGTCGCGTCGCAACAGTTTTCAGTAATGCAATCGGACGTGGAAGCACTTCGCAATATTAATGATTCGTTAAAAGCGGAAGTCGAACAACTTCGCAACGATCCACGGGCCATCGAGTCGGCCGCACGCGCGCGCCTGAACATGGTCCGCAGCAATGAATACGTGGTTCCAATTGACTAACGAAATTGGAGGTCTATTTACCACTAAGGAGATTGATTCCATGCCTGCTAAAGCCTGCCCATAGTTTTTCTGCTCGACATCCACGCAACCGGGTTCCCTTCCCTGTTGGCGCGGCTGTGACTGCCATCGCAGCCGCGCTCCCCTCTTCAAAAAAAACGTACACGTTAATCAAATATTGACAGGCTCTACTCTGCGGCGTATTGTCACGCGCGTTCGATCTCAACCGCACCCTTACGGAGTAAGAAATGTCCAGGAAAACTTACCGACGCTTGTTTCTGACGGTGTTCATGTTGTTAGTGACTGTGGGACTCACTTACACCAGCCCGGTTCAGCGGGCTCAGGATCCATGCTCGGAGTGTCACGACAACTGCGACGCACAATATGAGATCTGTCTCATATCAGGTAGCCATTGCGAGCAGAGCAGGGACCTATGTCACCAAGCCTGCGTGAACGTATGCAGCTAGTGAGCATTTCGTAAATCAGCCTTTGTCTCAAAACAAGTTGACGCATCTTCGTTCGCGTGTGGGCGCGTGAGGGCTGTAGTGTTTCTCTACCGTCAGTGGGCCGCGTATGAAGATTCCACCGACAACGTCGGTGGTATTTCATATCCTCCCTACAAGAGAGCAGGTTGAAACCAGAATCCCACCGACAACGTCGGTGGTCCTTTCATATCCTCCCTACATGAGAGTAGGTTGAAACCAGAATCCCACCGACAACGTCGGTGGTCCTTTCATATCCTCCCTACATGAGAGTGGGTTGAAACCAGAATCCCACCGACAACGTCGGTGGTATTTCATATCCTCCCTACAAGAGAGTAGGTCTGAAACCAGAATCCCACCGACAACGTCGGTGGTCCTTTCAGACACTGCCTACAGGCGTTGCGCTGGTTCTTTTATACATAACCTACAGTTTGACACCCCAAATACCGTAAACTAAACTGCGATTTCGCAAGGATTCTGTCGATCTGAGAGGTTGAATGCCGGAAACTAAGGAAAGCTCCTCACCAGTCGAACTGGAGCAGGAGCGTTGGGAAGAAGACACGCTCAGGCCTGCGCTGAATAAACATCCCGAACGCAAGAAGAGTTTTCAGACTGTTTCGCTCGCGGAGGTCGATCGGCTTTACACACCGGTTGACACCGAAGACGTCGATTTCAACCGCGACATCTCTTTTCCCGGAGAGTTTCCTTACACCCGCGGCATTCATCCCACTGGCTATCGCGGCAAACTCTGGACGATGCGCCAGTT
Source organism: Pyrinomonadaceae bacterium (assembly GCA_035603895.1). GTDB lineage: Bacteria > Acidobacteriota > Blastocatellia > Pyrinomonadales > Pyrinomonadaceae > PSRF01. Next base: position 4,785 of record DATNJO010000038.1, on the reverse strand, counting down.
TGCCGGCTTCAGCACACCCGAAGAAACCAACGCGCGCTTCAAGTACCTGCTCGAACAAGGTCAGACCGGACTCTCAGTCGCCTACGATCTGCCGACCCTGATGGGCTACGACGCTGACTCGAATTTATCAGAAGGCGAAGTCGGCAAGTGTGGCGTGGCGGTGTCGTCACTCGCGGACATGGAAGTGCTCTTCAATGACATTCCGCTCGAGCAAGTCACCGTTTCCCAAACCATCAACGCACCTGCTTCGGTGCTGCTCGCGATGTACCTGGTCGTCGCCGAGAAACAGGGAGCGAGTTGGGACAAGATCTCCGGCACACTTCAGAACGACATTCTGAAGGAATACATCGCGCAGAAAGAATGGATCTATCCGATCAAACCGGCGATGAAGCTGGTCGTCGACACGTTTGAGTTCTGCACGGATCGCGTGCCGCGTTACAACCCGATCTCGGTGAGCGGTTATCACATTCGCGAAGCCGGAGCGACCGCGGCCCAGGAACTCGCTTTCACGTTGCGCGACGGAATCGAATACGTGGCTTGGGGCGTTGAGGCCGGATTGGACATCGATCGTTTTGTACCGCGCATCTCGTTCTTCTTCAACGCGCATAACGACTTCTTCGAAGAGATCGCCAAGTATCGCGCCGCGCGGCGCCTCTGGGCGCGTGAAATGAAGCACCGCTTCGGCAGCGATCATCCACGCACGCTGCAAATGCGTTTTCACACGCAAACCGCTGGCGTGTCACTCACGGTCCAACAACCGCTGAACAACATTGTACGCGTGGCAATTCAAGCTCTTGCCGGTGTACTCGGCGGCACGCAGAGTTTGCACACAGACGCGTACGACGAAGCGTTAGCACTGCCAACCGATCGCGCGGCTTTGATCGCCCTGCGCACTCAACAGATCATCGCCGAAGAAACAGGCGTAGTGAACACTGTCGATCCGCTCGGTGGTTCGTATTACCTCGAAGCGCTGACAGAAAAGATGGAACAGGAAGCGCTCGACTACTTCCGCAAGATCGACGCGATGGGTGGCATGGTCGGGGCAATTGAAAAAGGATTTCCGCAACGCGAGATTCAAGACTCGGCTTACCAATATCAAAAGGCTGTCGAACGTGGCGAGCAGGTGATCGTGGGCGTCAATAAGTACGCCATGACTGACGAGCCGTCAGAAGTTCCGATCCTCGTCATCGACGAATCGGTTCGCACGCACCAGCTCGAGCGGCTCGAACAAACACGCGCAAGCCGCGATGCAGGCGCCGTTGCCAACGCACTGGAAAAACTAAAACTCGCCGCCCGTCGAAACGAAAACACGATGCCCGCAACGATCGATGCCGTTCGTGCTTACGCGACGTTGGGAGAAATCTGTTCCGCACTGCGCGACGTTTACGGTGTCTACGAAGAGCCCGCCTTCTAAATATGTCCACTCGAAAGATTCGTGTGCTCGTAGCAAAGCCTGGCCTTGACGGCCACGACCGCGGCGCGAAAGTGATCGCGCGCGCCCTCCGCGACGCCGGTATGGAAGTCATCTACACCGGTCTACGACAGACGCCCGAGATGATCGCAGCCGCCGCGCTGCAAGAGGATGTCGACGCAGTCGGCGTTTCGATCCTGAGTGGCGCACACAACACGCTCTGCCCGCGCATCGTTCAGTTGCTTCGTGAAAAAGGGATGGACAACGTCATGGTCCTGGTCGGTGGCATTGTGCCGCAGGAAGACGTGCCGAAGCTCAAGCAACAGGGCGTGGCCGAGATATTTTTGCCAGGTACCTCGACCGAAGACATCGTCAAGTTTCTCCGCGAAAACGTTAAACCCCGCGAATAGCCCTACAAATTCCTGAAGCGGGATTCTGGTTTTTGGATTCCGCTTGCGTTCTTCTCTTCCGCTACAACGAAAAAGCGCCGTAATTCCAAGCTTTTGCAGGTTCAGTTCAAAGGCATGTAGCTTGCGACGCCGCAAAGCAACCCTCCCGACAGCGGTTAACAAGAATCTCCCCCTGCAAGTCACTATTTATATAGGAGACGATTACCATGAAGACCTGCTATCTAGAACGATGGTTCGTCGTGGTTTCCCTGATGCTTTTATTGGTCGGGCTGTCCGCCACGACTAATGTTTTCGCACAAACTTCGAATACAGGAACAGTTACTGGGGTGGTCCAGGATGAGAAAGGGGCCGTGCTTCCCGGCGCTTCCGTGAAGCTCGTAAACCTTGGAACTAACGCTGAACGAACCGCCGTCACCAGCGACAGCGGTACCTACGAAATAACTCAGCTCGTTCCCGGAAACTACCGGCTGGAGATCCAGGCGACGGGCTTTTCAAAGTACGTTCAGGAACCAGTAGTAGTAAACGTTCTTCAACGCACCACGGCAAACGCCGATTTAAAAGTTGGCGGCATCGGCGAAACGGTCACTGTCACGGGTGAGAGTGCGCCACTGGTTGAAACCACCAAGACGGACGTGGGCGGTGTCATAGACCAGCGCCGGTTGGAAAACCTGCCGGTCAATGGCCGCTCCTTCGCATCACTCGCGATCCTGATCCCCGGCGCGACGTTGCAACCATCATTTGACCCGACCAAAGCACGCGTTGGTACATTCTCAGTTGGCGGTTCCACTGGACGCAACCTGAACGTCACGATCGATGGCGGCGACAATAAAGACAACGCCGTCGGTGGCATCCTTCAGAACTTCTCGATGGAAGGCATTCAGGAGTTCGCGCTTTCGACCCAACGCTTTTCAGCAGCCAACGGCCGCTCCGGCGGCGCGCTGCTTTCAGTTGTTTCCAAGAGCGGCACCAACGCTTTCCACGGTTCGGCCTTCGGCTTCTTCCGTGACGATGCGTTGAACGCAAACGCACCGAAACTGTTGTCAGAGGCGAACGCGCGGCTGTTCCCCGATCCCGACGACATCGTCAAACCACCGTTCAGCCGGCAACAGTTTGGCGGCAGCTTTGGTGGTCCAATCAAGGCCGACAAAGCGTTCTTCTTCGGCACCATCGAACATACTCGCGAACGTGGCAACTCGATCGTGCCCGGAGTGGACCGCGATCAGATCGCGCTGCTCGAGCCTTTCGGTTATCAGGCTGTGCAGTTTCTGGCGCAGCCATTCAACGATACGCAGTACACCATCAAAGGCGATTTCAACCTTTCACCGAAACACACACTGGTGCTCCGCTTTGCGGGTCAGAATAACGACGCGCTGAACGATCAGGCCGGCTTTCTGATCGTTCGCACCGATTCTTCGGGTGGCAACGAGAGCCTGAACACGCTTTACAATTTCCTGGGCTCGTTGACTTCAACCCTAAGCTCTACTACCGTCAACCAGTTCACCTATCAGTACTCGCATTTCGACAATCGGATTAACGCCACGACCGACCTGAAACTTTTGGTGTTTCCCGACGGCATCTCTGTCGGACGCAACGGCAACGTGCCTCAGCAAACGCTTCAGAAGAAGCATCAGTTTCGCGACGACCTGACGTGGAACCGTGGCAATCATGGTCTCAAGTTCGGCGGCGACTTCACCTACATTCCGTTGCTCGGCGGACTCTTCGCCTTCAACTCCGCTCCGGAGTATGACTTCAACTTTACGATTGACGAGATCTTCAGCGATCCGGTCTCGTTTCCGCAGGGTCTCAGGACGCCTGGTGTCGTAGGGCAAATTCTCCTCTCGGGTGGCGATCCCAACTTTAATCTGAGAGAGAATCCGAAACAGTTTGCTGTCTACGCTCAGGACGACTGGAAGATCACGCCGAGATTTACACTCAACCTCGGTCTGCGTTACGACGTCGATCTTGGTTTCGTCGACAGCGCTCACGCGGCTGAGAATCGCGCTTTCCGCGCACTCCAGATCATCGGCAGTCCATTCGCCAGAAAGACGGTCGAAGACGACAAGAATAATCTCAGTCCGCGAATTGGTTTCGCCTGGGATATACGCGGTGATGGCAAGTCGGTGATTCGAGGTGGTTACGGTATTTATTACGATCAGTCGTTCCTCAACGTGCCACTCTTCGCGGTCCAGCAAGCAAACCCGGAGATCTATGCCACGTTCCTGAATGACGATGCCGATCTAAACATCGATTCACCACCACCTGTGATTCCGAGTCCACTTAACAATCCACTGCCGGGAACGCGTGGCAGAATGCTCGATCCCGATTTCGAATCTCCGTACACGCAGCAGTGGAACCTCGGTTATGCACACGAGCTCGGAAGCAACATGGCCCTGGAGTTTGACTACGTTCATATTCTGGGTTTGCATGAGTTCACGACGCTCGACGTTAATCCGCGCACCGGGCCATTGTTGGGCGCGAACCGTAACGATCCCGCGGCGAATTTTCCGCGCATCCTTCAGCCGCTGTTTGACGCTCATGCGGCTGAGTTAACTGCCGCATTTGGCACGCCTTCGCCGTTTGCACGTATCTCGGTAGCGCAGTCGGATGGCCGCTCGCGTTACGATGCTTTCACAGTAGCGTTCAAGAAACGTTACGCGAACAAGTATCAGCTCAACGCTCACTACACGCTCGCCAAGTCTCAAGGTTGGTTCGGAGCTTCATCGGACTTTGGCTTTCTGGCACAGAACCAATTCGTGAAGTTTGACCCGATCAACTTTGGTCCAACGAGTGAAGATGAGCGTCACCGTTTCGTGTTGTCAGGCATCTTCGATCTACCGTGGGACTTCCAGGTAGCTCCGATCCTTCAACTCGCATCGGCCCGGCCCTACAGCATCCTTCCGGATTGTGTTTGCGACACTAATCGCGACGGCGTTACCAACGATCGCGACTCGCCCAATCCGGAGG
>DATNJO010000037.1:0-21137 GCA_035603895.1 Pyrinomonadaceae bacterium | reverse complement strand
GTCTGCGCCGCTAATTACTTTCCAACTTGGTTGTTTGTGTTGTGGATCGCGGGCGCAGTTTGCGCTGCGGTGGTGATCGTTGCGCTGGTGAAGCACAGGTTGGCGATTGCGGGTGTCGCGATGTTGGTGGCGGTTGGTGTTTCCGGAATGACGCTGGCGGTGCAGGAAAGGAAGAATGAGAACGGCGAGCTAAGGCGTTTTGATGGGCGGCAGGTGGTTGTTACCGGAGTGTTAGTTGGGCCACCGGAATTTGGGCGGGATCGGCTTTACCTCCCGCTTAGTGTGGAACGTTTGGATGTTGGTGGAGGATCTTCGCGGATTAGTTCGGAAGTTGTTTCGTTGATGGCGCCGTTTAGAGGCGCTGGTGATGACGCAGCGTTTAGAAGTTTGCAGCTACGGTACGGGATGCGAGTTCGTGTTGTGACGACGTTCAGTCGCATCGACAACTACCGCAATCCGGGCGTGTCGTCGTTATCGGAGTATCTCGATCGCAAAGGTTATGCGGCTACTGGTGTGATCAAGAATCCGGGTTCGATAGAACGAGTTGGAGACGTCTGGGTCTTTCCGCCTTTAGCGTGGTTGTATTCGTGGCGCGCGTTTTTGCAGGGAGAGATACACACGAGATTTGATCCGGAAACAGCGAGCGTGCTCGACGCGTCGTTGTTGGGTAATCGCTATGACCTTTCGCGTGAGACGGCGGAAAGATTTCGCGAAGGCGGCACCTTTCACGTGCTCGTGATTAGCGGGTTGCACATCAGCTTCATCGGCGGAGTCGTGTTTCTTGCCCTGCGGCGTTTGACGAAGAGAAGGCTGCTTCAGCTTGTTGTGCCGGCTGTGGTCGTGTGGGCTTATTCGTTGGCAGTCGGCGCGGAAGCGTCCGTGGTCCGGGCAGCGTTGATGTTTACTTTCGCGGGATTGGCGCCGGTGCTCTTTCGCCAATCGACTTCCTTGAATGGTCTTGGCGCGGCGGCGCTAGTGTTGTTGGTTAACAGTCCGAAAGAACTCTTCAATCCGTCGTTTCAACTGACGTTTCTTTCAGTGCTGGCGATTGTGGTGGTCGCGTGGCCGCTGTTGCAGGCGTGCAGCGCGATTGGTGCGTGGTATCCGACGCGCGAGACGCCTGTGGCGCCAGCGTGCTCGCGCGGGTTGCGTTGGTTTTGCGAGTTGTTGTTCTGGAGCGAACGCAACTGGAAGCGGGAGCTCGCGCGCGCGCCGTATCGTTATCGGCTCTTCAAAACGCCGCTGGCTGCTTTACTTGAACGATATCGTGTTCAGGCGTGCTTGCGATACTTCTTCACGGCGGTGGTTGTGTCGAGTGCGGTGCAGTTGTTGTTGCTGCCGTTGATGATCATTTACTTTCACCGTCTGTCGCCTGCATCGTTGATCTTGAACATCGTAGTCGGTCTTTTGCTCGCTGCGTTGAGCGTAGTCGCGTTAGCAGCGCTTTTACTCTCGCAATTAAGCCTCACGTTGGCTGTCCCATTTTTCAAACTCGCAAACCTGATCGACTGGCTCATGATCCACAGCGTCGATCCCTTCGCGCATTACAATCTGGCTTCAATCCACCTTCCGGAATACGCCGGTTGGTCGTCGCTCGTTTACCTGTTGTACTACGTGCCGTTACTTGTGCTTTTAGTTACCAGGGCGAAGCGTTGGACCAAATCGTTAGTGATCGCGGAGGTTTTACTCGTCGCTGTCTTGATAGTTCATCCGTTTAGCGCGATGTCAGACGGCAAACTACGAGTCGATTTTCTTGATGTAGGCCAAGGTGACTCGGCGTTAGTAACGCTGCCAGACGGGAGAACGTTGTTGGTTGACGCCGGAGGGAACACGGATAGACACGGAGGGAACACGGATCGGCGCAGTATTGGCGAGGCTGTGGTTTCGGAGTACTTGTGGTGGCGAGGTTTGGATACAGTCGACTACGTGCTCGCAACGCACGCAGACGCGGATCACATCGACGGTTTGAACGATGTGCTGCGCAACTTCACCGTCGCTGCGGCTCTCGTCGCTCGTTCACCGGCGAACGATCCCGAGTACGCGAAGTTTGCCCAAACACTTTCCGCTACTAAAACACGCGTGGCCACGATTCAAGCGGGAGATTTGATTCGCTTCGGCGACGCCGAAATCGAGGTGCTGTGGCCGCCTGCGGCCGCTCACGCAAACGAACCATCGCGCAACAACGATTCGATCGTTTTGCGGGTGGAATTTGGTCGTCGTTCGCTTTTGTTAACGGGCGATATCGAAAAGAGCGGCGAGCGCGCTCTCATCGCAGGCGGAAAACAATTACGAGCCGATGTCGTGAAGGTGCCGCATCATGGCAGTAGAAGTTCTTCGACGCTGCCGTTTGTTGCTGCGACGAAGGCCAGCATCGCGGTTATCTCGGTGGGACAAAGTTCAATGTTTGGTCATCCGCATCCGGACGTGGTCGAACGTTGGCAGGCGAACGGTGCGCAGGTATTCACAACCGGCAAATGCGGAACGATTACAGTGACCACGGATGGAACGGATTTAATCCTTACGGGTTTCAAGTTGGAAAATCGTTTGGTGTGTAAAGCTCTACCTGAGAACTACCCTGCTTGTAAGTTTTAAGAACTCCGAGCGGCGGCGCGTAAACGTGAATCGTGATCAAATCACGTTCGCTTAAATCGGGATTTCCGAGTTGATGAATGTCGGGGACTCCGGCTCCGGTGACCGTACCTTGCTGGCACTCGCGACCGGTGTCGTGACATAAAATCTGTTCTTCATCGAAGCAAAAAATTGTTTCCTGCATCAGTCCCTGCTGGACCAAAACCACGCCATGCGAGCCGTTGTGATCATGAATCGGCGTTTTTTGACCGGGCCGCCAACAAATGACCAGCATTTCGACCGCTTCGTTACGGCACACGCGATGACGCCAGTAGTTGCCTTCCTTGAATCCGATGTAGGGCTCCAGATCGAGTTGGGAGATCTCGACTGTCGAAAGCCAGGAAGATATTTCTGCGAGCGCCGGCGGAGTTGTCTGGCTGTTGAGTCGTTCGATCAGCTCAGAAAACGTAAATGCACCTGTGGCGTCGAGCGGTTTAGTGGCGTCAGTAGTTTCGGCGTTGATTTGCGTCGACAAGAACCGGGCTCCGAGCGGAAATCGCGGGCGCAAGTCTTATATTCGTTTAGACCGCCGGTAGTCAAGACGTGAAACATGTAAGGCCGAGGACGTTAACAAAAGATGCGAAACGTACAACGCCGAACGTTAACGAAAAGACGCGAGGACAAACAACGCCGAAGGCGTTCGCTAATTCCAGCCCACGGTTGTTTCAATCTTGGGGTCAGAAAAAGGAAAGAAGAGTACCAACGCTGAAAGCGTTGGTGAGCCGCACGCCGACTTGCCAACGCTTTCAGCGTTAGAAAGTTGAGGTTTGTTCATTCTCCCAGGGTTGAAACAACCCTGGGCTGGAATTAGCAAACGCCTTCGGCGTTCAGACAAACCGTGCGACGCCTTCGGCGTTAGGCAAAACATCCTTCGGCGTTTATGGTTCGTCGTCTTCTTCCGGCTCGGGCTGTGGTGATGGTGTTGTGCCTCCGCCGGTGCCGCCGCCACCCTCTGGCGGATCGACTGGGTTGGTGGACTCTAACTTCAAACCGGGGCGAAACGGTGAGAAGGAAGTGGAAGGTTGAGTCTGCATTGTTGTTTCTTTCCGCCGCTTACGCGACTTTTCTGGGTTTGAAAGAAAACTACTTACTACTCCTCTGCCACGTTCATTTCGTCCCACTCGGCAACCATTTCATAAGCGCGGCCAAGAACGGGACGAGGACGAGAGCCGTCGGCCTGACCAATTAAACCTTCGCGTTCCATGACGTCGAGAATCGCGGCAGCGCGGCCGTAGCCAATACGCAAACGCCGTTGCAGCACTGAAGTCGAAGCCCGCTTCATCTCGACGCAGATCCGCAGTGCTTCTTCAAACAATTCATCGTGATCGCCTTCGGTGGCGGTGAGTCCCAGTGCTTCTTCGTCTGACTGCGTGATGGTTTCGTCGTACGAAGGTGGTCCCTGGGCCTTGATGTGCGACACGATGCGGCCGATTTCGGTTTCGTCGAGGAAAGCGCCGTGCACGCGAATGAGCCGCGACGTGCCCGGCGGGAGAAACAGCATGTCGCCGCGCCCGAGCAGTTGTTCGGCGCCGTTGGTGTCGATGATGGTGCGTGAGTCGATCTTCGACGAGACGCGGAAGGAGATCCGCGACGGGAAGTTTGCTTTGATCAGACCGGTGATTACGTCAACCGACGGCCGCTGCGTCGCGAGCACGAGGTGAATGCCAACGGCACGCGCCATCTGCGCGAGCCGCGTGATCGACTCCTCGACTTCGCGGCCGGAAGTCATCATCAGGTCGGCCAACTCGTCGATGATGATCACGATGTACGGCAACGGTTTCCACGGTTGGCCTTTGTCGTCGTACTCCTTAATCAGATTACGGCGCATGATCTCGGTGTTGTAACCGTCGATGTTGCGCACGCCCCAACCGGCGAGATCGCGATAGCGGCGTTCCATCTCGCCCACGGCCCATTTCAACGAGCGCGAAGCCAGTTTGGGATCGACGATGATCGGCGCCGCGAGATGCGGAATGTCTTCGTAAAGACCAAGCTCGAGGCGTTTCGGGTCGATCAGGATGAACTTAACTTCGTCCGGACGCGCGCGATAAAGAATCGAAACGATCAGTGCGTTCACGCCAACTGATTTGCCGGCGCCCGTCGTACCGGCGATCAGCAGGTGCGGCATCTTCGCGAGATCCGCGACGTAGTTTAGTCCGTCGATCGTTTTGCCGAGCGCGATCGTCAGTTTGGAACTGGATTCCTGAAACGCGCGCGACTCGAGCACTTCGCGCAGAAAGATCGTTTCGCGGCGCGGGTTCGGTACTTCAATGCCGACGTGCGGTTTGCCCGGCATGCGATCGATGCGGATCGACTCAGCTTTGAGCGCCAGACAGAGATCGTCAACCAGCGATACGACGCGCGAGTACTTCACGCCCGGATCGGGTTTGAATTCGTAAGTAGTAACGACCGGTCCGGGACAGATGTGTTTGATCTGGCCGGTGACGTTGAACTCTTTGCACTTCTCGGCGAGACGCGTGGCGAGACTCAGCAGTTCGGCGTCGGCTTGTTCGCTGTGCGGTGGCGCTTCGTTCAGGAAGTGCATCGGTGGCAAGGCGTAGTCGTTGTAATCAACTTTTCGCCCGGCATCGAATGGAAGCTTGGTGGTGGCTGGTGTTTCTTCGGTTTTGACGCGCAGGACAGACGCGCCTTTGACCATCTCTTCGAGGGTTTCGTCTTCGTCAGTGTCGCCACTGGTGATGATGGCACGCTTGCTTGCGCGGCCAGACACGATCGGCATTGGCGGTGCACTGACGCTCGCGGCGCCTGCTGCGGCCACTGACGCCTTTGGTTCAGTGGTCTTTGTCTCGGCGCGAATAACTTGCACCGGTTCAGACGCCGGCGGCTGGTTCATGAAGTCGGCGACGCGCTCGGCGGGCGTGAGATTCAGTGTTTGTTGCAGCGTGTTGCGAGCGGCCTCGCGTTCCGCTTTGATCGCTGCTTTTGTTTCGCGCCGCTTTTCTGCGAGTTCACGACGTTCTTGCCGCCAAGCCGCGAAGCGTTCGGGAATCTTGCCGACAAAGGCAAAGCGCGAACCGATGGCGTTGACGACGATCTCGTAGAGACGAATGAACGAGAAGTTCGTTGCGAGCAACAGTCCGGTGGCCGCGATTGCGACGAGCAGAACCGTCGCGCCGACGTTGCTCAAACCGCTGGCGAGTCCTTGTGAAACAACTGCACCGAGCAGTCCGCCTGGTTGAACACTCGCGTCGAAGAGCGGTCGCATTTGCGAGATCGAGAGCACGGATGAAGCGGCAATTACCAGCACGAGTAACCCTACGATGCGCGTCCACGCGTGATGAACTGTGCTGCGGCGAAAACGGCGCCAGGCGGCAGCGAACAACAACAGCGGCAGCAGAAACGACGCCAAACCGATGAACTGAAACGCGGTGGCAGCGACGTTCGCGCCGATCGCGCCGGCCCAGTTTTGCGTCTCACCTTGTCCGACTGAGTTCCACGAAGGATCGTTTGGATAGAAAGCAGCAGAGACGAGACACAAGGCCAACAACAACCCGGCCGCGAGCAACAGGATCGCAAAGATTTCGTTACCACGACTCGCGCGTGGAAGGATCACGCGCGGCTGCTGTTCTATGTGTGTTGTTGACATGAAAACTCCAAACTTAATTCACGCCACAAAGAGGCACAAAAGGCACAAGAACCTTGTTCTGAGTTCTGAGTTCAGCCTTTAGGCTGCCGCGTTGCGAATACAAGCTAGAGCTTGAACTCTGAACGCGGGTTCTCTTTTGTGCTTTTTGTGCCTCTTTGTGGCTTTGCATCTTATGCAGCCTTGCGGGCGAGCAAGAAGGCTTTGATGAAGTCGTCGATATCTCCACCAAGCACTGCGTCCACGTTACCTCGTTCCAGTTTGGTGCGCGTGTCTTTCACTAGCTGATACGGCGCGAGCACGTAGCTTCTGATCTGCGAGCCGAATGAGATGTCGGCTTTATTTGCTTCGAGTTCTGCAGTTTCCGCGCGTCGCTTTTCGAGTTCGAGCTCGTAAAGACGCGAGCGCAGCACCTGCATCGCGACGGCGCGGTTCTGATGTTGCGAACGTTGGTTCTGACAGGAAACTACGATTCCGGTCGGAAGGTGCGTGATGCGCACCGCGGAATCGGTGGTGTTGATGTGTTGTCCGCCGGCGCCGGTGGCGCGATAGGTGTCGACACGCAGATCTTTGTCCTGAATGTCGACTTCGATGTCTTCGTCGATCTCTGGATAAACAAACAGGGAAGCGAAAGACGTGTGGCGGCGCGCGGCCTGGTCGAAAGGAGAGATCCGCACCAACCGGTGAACGCCGGCTTCAGCCGAGAGCAGCCCATAGGCATACTCGCCTTCAACTCTGAACGTCACGCTTTTCAGACCAGCTTCCTCGCCTGGTTGATACTCGAGAACTTCAGCTTTGAATCCTCGTTGTTCAGCCCACTTGAGATACATCCGCAGGAGCATCTCGGCCCAATCCTGCGATTCGGTCCCACCCGCGCCCGGGTGAATTGTGCAAATAGCATTGCGGCGATCGTTATCGCCGGCGAGCAGCATTTCAGTCTCGGCCTGGCTCAACTCGTGTTCGAGCCGCGCGAGCAACGACTGCAACTCTTTCAACGAACTCTCATCTTCTTCAGCAAACTCAAAGAGCACTTCCGCGTCGGCGATCTCCGAATCGAATTGTTCCTGGCGCTCTATTTTCTTTTCCAGCCGGCTGCGATCCTGCAACAGTTTTTGCGCGGCTTCCTGGTCGTTCCAGAAATCAGGTGCCGACGCCTGCGCTTCGATCCGGCTCAGTTCTTCACGGCGCGCCGGTACATCAAAGAAACCTCCCGAGCTGGTCTACACGCGCATGGAGGTTATCGTACGAAACTCTTAATTCCTGCGTTGATAGGATGTCACTCATTCGTCTGTCTAAAACTCCTTCTACTACTCAACAAGATTCCAACGAAAGCCAGCACCGTGATCGCCATGCACGCGTAAACGAAAACATCGCCATGCCGGGTGTAGAACGTGCTGACTATCGACGAACGCTTCACCGACCAAACTCGAACGTCAGTCTGAAACGGCACCGTCTGATCGTAAATTATCCCGCGCGGATCGATCCGCGCCGTGATTCCGGTATTCGTGACTCGCAGCACCGGTCGGCCGTTTTCGACCGCACGAAAGACTACGTTCGCCAGATGCTGTCGCATCACCGCCGTCGGACCAAGATAACCGTCGTTCGAGATATTGATCAGCACGTCAGCGCCCTCACTCGTTAGTCGCCGCGCGATCCACGGATACGCCGACTCGATACAAATGAACGTGCCGGCGCGATCGTATCCGAAGGGCATCAACGTGTACTTCTCACCCGGAGTGAAGTCGCCCACGATCCCGGTTATCAAAGACGCTCCCGGTAACCATTGAGGGAGCGGGACATATTCGCCAAACGGCATCAGGCGAATCTTATCATATTGCGAGATCAGGCGGCCTTCTTCATTTATTAACAGAGCAGAATTGTAGAAGCCGTTATTCAGGGTTGGTTCGAGCGAGTTGAAGAGCAGTGAGGTGCGATTCTCTTTGGTGAACGTCGCGAGTTGCTGCTGAAACTTCTCATCCGGCGCGTAAGTGAAGTTCATCGGCGACTCGGGCCAGATTAGAAAGCGTGGCGAGTCGTCGTTGGGCAGACTTGCGAGAGCATTCCTGCTCATGGACCAATGGCGTTCCATGAGTTCCGTTAGCTCCTCGGGGCTCTTTGCCAAACTCATCGGTACGTTTGGTTGCAGCGCGATGACGTGTACGGCTGAATCATCGGCAGTTGAATCGTAGGTCGTTTGGATGGATGAAACTACGTTCACGCAACCGACAAGAATCACCACCAACGCCGCTAACGCGAGAGCCCGCAGCGTTTGCTTCAAGAGCACGAACACGATCGCGGTGTTAACAGTCACGATCAGAAAGCTGACGGCATAAACTCCGCCCCACTTCGCAGGTTGAATGAAAGCCGGGTGATAAGCCTGTGAGTAGCCGAGGGCGTTCCAGAGTTGACCGGTGATTATTAGGCGAAGCCATTCGAATGCGGCCCAAAGGACTGGCGCGAGTAGCAATGCCAGGTGACCCCACTTTTTGACTGCGAGTGCCAGCAGCAGAGCGAACAGGCCGGTAAAGAAACCGACGACGACTGTGGGAAGAAGCACCAGCGAGTAAGCGAGAACGGTCGACAGGCCGCCGTAGTGGATCATTGAATACGAGAGCCAGCTACACGAACCGTAAAAGAAAACCGTGCTGGCAGCCCACCCGAGAATCAATGCTCGCGACGGCGAAGGGTGCTGCACGACGGCCCACATCAACGGCACCAAAGCGATCCACGCGAGAAAAGAAAATTCGAAATCAGGAAAAGAGAGGATGAGAAGTATGGCCGTGGCTGCGGCGGCTGCCCATTCATCTCGCGTTGGTAACTCGAGAGGTAACTTCATTCGCATGAAGTTTATCAAACGAGGCGAAAAAATTTTTTCACGTCGGTCGTTCAGCCTGATTGTGAGTGGTCAAATTGCGGAAATCTGACTCAAAAAGACAGAAAACGTCACCGCCAAAGTGACAAAATTCGTCCGGCAGCAAAAACCGTCGGACAAAGTATTCGTCGAATATTTTAGGATAAACCAGTGTTTTAAATGCGGGAAGACCCGGTCATTTCTGACCGAGTCCGCGTATCGGGGGGAAGCACTGAAGGATCGCTCGGAAGGTAGCTGGCGCAGCGGCAGGCGGCGCTCAGGGGATGTTGGCGGCGGGGGCACGGTCAACGTTTTCGTTTATTCCGTGTCGTGCCGGTTATCTCTTGAGCACGCGCTGTGCCACGAATTTGTTACGAGCGTTCTTCGACGAGTAAGAGATGATTGCGAAAGCCGACGACGGTCACTGTCGCGTCGCGGTGAATCGAGTTGCCATGTTTCGATTCTGCATTCCACAACTCACCACCAGCGAGCACTGAGCCGCTTGGCCTTAGATCTGTATTGACTATGGCTGTAGAAGAAACTACGGGAAGACGAGGACGCCGCTTTCGACTTCGTGCGTAAACGAACTCTCTAACCAAACCCACCCAAACCATTCTTGTGCTTCTTGTGCCTTTTGTGCCTCTTCGTGGCCTCAGTTGCCCATTGTCACTTGCCGCTGCAGCGCGATCGCTTCCTGGTTGTTTGGATCGATCGTGATTGCGCTCGACGCGTATTTGCGCGCTTCGCCACGGTCGCCGCGGTCGAGAAAGATCTTGCCCAACAGAATATGAGCGTCGATCAGTTTCGGGTCCCAGAAAATCGCCGTTTTCAACGCGGCAATCGCGGCTTCCTGGTCGCTGCGCCGCAGGTTGATACGGCCGCTCAGCAAGTAAGCTTCAGCATTCGTCGGTTCGATCATCACGACGCGGTGAAGTTCCGGCAACGCTTCTTCGTCGCGTCCCGCCTGATACAGATCGCGTGCTTTGATGAGCAGATCCTGTGTGGCTGAGCTCGGCGAATTGGCCTCGGCTGTGATTTTCCGTTCGCGGTCGAGATTGAAGACGGAAGTGCGGTCGAGCACGTCGCGCATACGAACCGTGACGTTATGAGTTGTTTGCGACTTCTGCCACTCCGTTTCCCACTTGGCGTAGGAACTCTGGAGATAGCGCCGGGCCTGGTCGTCAGCGGCTGTGGCTGCTTCGGTTTTGCCAACCTTCGCCAGGGATTTGGCGAAGAGAAAATAAGCCTGCCCGTCGCGCTGGTCCGCAGTGATTACCGGACGAAAGTGTTCGGCGGCTTCGGCGTATTTTCCACTCAGAAACAGCGCGTAGCCGTAGTTGAAATGGACCATCTGATCGTTTGGCGCCGAGTCGGCAGCGCTCTTCAGAAATTCCGTGGCTTGGCCCAGTAACCGTGTTCGTTCGGCGTCGTTCTTGTTTTCGCGCGCGGCCTGTACGGCCACGGCGCCGGCGTTGTTGTAAACGCCAATCAGCGGCAAGTCGCTGGAGAGCGGCACCACCGTAGCTAACGCGCGCCCGTAATCGCCGAGTTTTGTATAACCGAGACTCGCGTAAAACGCAGCTTCGGCGTAGTGCGGTTCTTTCTTTTGCACTTTGGAGAAATACTCGGTCGCGTCTTTCCAATTGCCGAGACTCATATAGCCGCGGCCGAGTTCAAAAGCCGCTTGCGGATACACCGCGCCGCTCGTCGCTTCAGCGTAGTAGTGCAGCGCATTCTTGAGATAACGTGCGCGCACTTCATCGCGCAGGTTCAACTGCACGGCTTTTACATACGCTTCGAAAGCTTTCTGCGGGATCTTGGTCGCTTCCTGAACGATCTGGTTTTGCGAAAACGGCAGGGCTTTGTCGCGCTGATAAAGAATCTGGTACGCGAGCCGGCCGTGAATGTCTTGAAGAGTGGTGAGCGGACCGCCGTAGTCAAACTGTCGCGTGGCCCAACCGCCGTCGAATACCTCGCCCAGCGTGCGTCCTTCGTTGACTTTGATCACGCGTGCGGTGACCTGTACGTAAGCATCAGCCGGGGCTTTTTCCTCGTTGCTCTTGGGTTCTTCGTTGGTTGGTTTCGTCGGTGGTGGTGTGACCGAGTAACTGCCGATCACGATCATCGTCGCTTTGGCCTGGCGCGCGAGTTTGATGGCGGTAGCGCGCGAGGGAATCACCGTTTCCGGCAAGCGTAACTGCTGATAAGCAAGCTCGCGTTCGTCGCTCGAGACGACGATCAGGCCGGGTTTGTTCAGCAACTCGGCGATCGCATCGGCGAAGCTCTCGCCGACCCAGTTGTACTCCGCGCGGTTCGACGTGTTTTCGAACGGCAACACCATCACGACGTCGGCCGACGCGTTCTGCGCCGGCACGCGCAAGGGCAGGCAAATAACGGAAAACAGTAATAAAACGGCAGAAAATAGTCGCAAACTCAAGCTAAAACTCCTCGAAAAGAACTCAGAAGGCTAACTGTAGCAGAAAGTTGCCACATGGGCCTACATGGACTCTGGTAGACAGGATTCTCAGAATTAACAAGATTGCCTCGGAAAATAGGCATCTTGTCCATTCTGCAAAATCCTGTCATAGGAGAAGGGGCTTACATCGAGTAGGCGAGCGCGACGTCTTCTTCTGCGGGGCGTGGGGTGAGTTCGAGTTCGGGGTCTTCGTCGCGGTGCGCGTCCTGCGCGAGCAGGTGCAACACGCCTTCGTTATTGACCGGCTGCGAGAAGAGGTAGCCCTGGCCATATTCACAACCGAGCATCTTCAACTGCTGATACTGCTCTTCAGTCTCAATGCCTTCAGCAATGACTTCCATGCCGAGATTGCGGGCGAGGGTCGAGATCGTGCGGACGATCGCGTTGTCGTTGTCGGTCGTCAAACGCGACACGAATGAACGATCGATCTTGAGGTAGTTCAACGGGAAACGGTGCAGGTAACTGAGCGACGAATAGCCCGTGCCGAAATCGTCGATGCTAAGTTGCACGCCGAGCGAACGCAACTGTTTGAACATCAGCGCTGCGGCTTCGGCGTTTTCCATCACGACGCTTTCCGTGATCTCCAGTTTCAAATGGTGGGGATTCAATTTGCTGGTCGCCAGCGCTTCCTTGATCCGGTCGAGCAGGTCGCTTTGCGCCACCTGACGCGCCGAGAGATTGACGCTCAAACTCAACGAACGATGACTCGGAAACGCCGTCTGACACTCGCGAATGTGTCTGCACGCTTCCAGCAACACCCACTCGCCAATCGGAACGATCAGACCAGTCTCTTCCGCAACCGGAATGAAATCGGCCGGCGAAACGAGTCCACGACGCGGATGATTCCAGCGCACGAGCGCTTCAAAGCCCGCGAGACGTCCGGTTTCGAGCGAAACGATCGGCTGGTAGTAAACGCAGAATTGTTTCTCCTCGACTGCCCGCCGGAGGTCGCTTTCCAACTGCAAACGCGAAACCGCGCGCGCATGCATCGCGTGGTCGAAAACCTCGTAACGAGCCTTGCCGTTTTCCTTCGCGCGATACATCGCGGTATCAGCGTCGCGCAGAATGTCTTCGGGCCGGTCGTAACCGCTCGAACTGAGCGCGATGCCGATGCTTGCGGTCGCGAACGCGGAGTTTTTGTCGAGCACAAACGGCTGGCTGAGTTCTTCCGAGATTCTTTGCGCCACGCGCACTGCATCGGTCGCGTCGTGCATGCCACTCAACAGGATCGCAAACTCGTCGCCGCCAAAACGCGCGAGTGTATCGACCGGTCGCAGCGCACGTTCCAAACGTTCGGCAAAAGCGACGAGCAACAGATCGCCATGCGTGTGTCCGAGACTATCGTTGATGTTTTTGAAGCGATCGAGATCGAGAAACAACACTGCGAACATGTGATCGTCGCGGCGTTTCGAACTATCCATTTCCGCTTTCAATAACTCCGTAAACATCGCGCGGTTTGGCAAACCGGTTAACGAATCGTGAAAAGCCGCGTGACGGAAGTGTTCTTTCGTTTCTTCGAGCACACGGCTGATGCGTTCCTGTTCGGCGATGTAAGCGTTGAGTTCCTGAACGTGACGTTCGGCCTGTTCGGCGCGTTCGTGCTCGGCCTCGGCGCGCGCGCGTTCGGCTTCTTCAGCGTGACGTGCGGAAGCTTTCACTTCGCGCATGTAACGGTCGTAACTGAAGTAGACGATGATGATGATCGGAATACAAACGAGAAACGCCCAGAAGCGCGCGGTGCCAAGACTGCTGACGATGAAACCCGCTCCCGCCGCTCCCGCGAAATAACTGATCGAGATCCAGAGAAAGTTGCGGCTCCACATGCGCCAGATAGATTCGCCGGCTTTCAACGCACTGGCGGTGGCGCCAAGACCTGTGTGGACCAGGTACTGCGCAATACCCATCAAACAAAGGCCGATGATCGCCATCGATGGACCGAACGAAAATAGCGCCGTCGGCGATCCGAATGCGAAGCTCAAAACCTTCGCCGTGACAAACACCGCCACTGCCACAG
This sequence comes from Pyrinomonadaceae bacterium, assembly GCA_035603895.1. Lineage (GTDB taxonomy): Bacteria > Acidobacteriota > Blastocatellia > Pyrinomonadales > Pyrinomonadaceae > PSRF01. Next base: position 7,567 of record DATNJO010000037.1, on the reverse strand, counting down.
CGCCGCCGCCGAACGCGACCGTTCGCGGCATGCGGCTGATGCGGAGTGCGGAACAGACGCCAGTCAGTGCGCCAATTAATATGGCGCTTTCGCCACCGTAAAGCAGCAAGGCGATGAAAACGAACGTATCGTCAACGGTGATGTTTAGATTGATCTGCGGGATGCGGATGGCGATGCGCGATCCGATAACGACAGTGACGAGGGTCAACAGCAGAAGGTATCCATCGACCAGGCCGTGCGGGAGAGTGTAGGCGGCATACAGACAGGCCGCCGCGCCCGCCGCGACGACCGTCCACATGTAAATTCCGCCGAGTTGTTGTTGTCGTAAGGTTTTCATCCGCACGTTTCCGGGTTTGTGAAGATCTTTCGCGCAAAGACGCAAAGGCGCAAAGAAAGTCTTTCGAGACGCGGTAGCGCTTTGCGTCTTTGCGCCTTTGTGCGAGAACTACTCATGCTCTACCTCATCGAGGGACCGCTGTCGCCCAACGAACAATCACCAAGGGCGAAACCATCGCCGAGCGCGAAGCCGTCGCCGAGTGCAAAGCCGTCGCCGAGTGCGAAGCCATCGCCAAGCAGGAGGATATTGCTCAAGAAGAAGGAGCCGCCGAAGAACGTGGAGCCGTCGCTCCTCGTCAAATAGTTTCCTAAACTCACGCTCTTGACCCACATGTTGTAGTTGAGATTTTGCGACGTGAGTCCTTCGTTAACACCGTCGCCCCACGCGTAACCCTGGCCATAGATCATCTGATATTTGACGATCAGATCCTTGCCGGTAATCGTGGTGCGTCTGAGTATGAGTCCCTGATTCCACGGGAACGTCATACCCGAGATGTTGGTCTGCGCCGCCGGTGGCGTTTGCGTCAGAAGATTAGAACCGAAAGTCGGTTTCAGCAGTCCGAGTAGACCGCCGTTGACGATCTTCGCGAGGCTAACTGCACCGGAGACGTTGAGTTGGCCCGCGCCCTGATCGAAGGTGTTGAAACCCGGCAGCGGTTGCGCCGTGTACATCAGCAACATCTTGATCATGTTCGGGGTCAGACTGGAGTTTGCGTCCAGCATCACGGCCGCTGCGCCTGCGACTGCCGGTGTCGACATCGACGTACCACTGAGGTACATCAGCTTCATGTTGCTCGTCGAGTACTTGTTGGTCTCGAGTTGTGGATACTGCTTGAGCAGGTTGTTACCTACGGCTTCGGCCGCGATGATCTTGTTTCCGGGTGCAACGAGATCCGGTTTGATGATGTTGTCGTAGTGCTTGAGACCATACGAATCGATCGAGAAACTGCGCGTTGGACCACGCGAACTGTAGCTCGTTACTGCGTCGTCGTTACGAATGTCAGTGCCGAAACTGTTGCTGGCGCCGACTGTAATCGCGGAAGGTTCGTTGCCGGGGCAGTGAATAGCGCCGTAAACCTTGCGGCCGTTGTCGTCTTTGCCGTTGTTTCCGGCAGCAGCGACAACCACGACGCCTGCGTTAACGAGTCTGCGCACTGCATTGCAGATCGGATCGTCTTCGTAAGAGTTGATGGCCGGCGTGCCGAGACTCATATTCACGACGCGCACGCCGTAGGAGTTCTTGTTGGCCATCAGCCAATCGAGTGCGGCGAGCACGCCAGAAACTTTGCCAACGCCCTGAGAATTGAGTACGCGCAGGTTTACGAGGCTCGCGCCGGGAGCGATGCCTTCGTAAGCGCCTGCGGTCGGGGCGTCGTCGCCTGCGGCGATCGATGCTACGTGTGTTCCGTGACCCCACGGATCGTCAGTGCGGTTCTCGCCAGTAAAATCTTTACTGAACTTGATTTTGCCGGTGGTCGCGAATGATTTGTGTTTACTGTCGATGCCGGAATCGAGGATCGCGATCGTGACGCCTGTACCGTCGAAGGTGGTTGTACCGAGAAGAGCTTTTTGGGTGCGAATCTGTTGTGTGCCGGTTGTGGTGGTCAGATGACCAGTACTACTGACCGGATTGTCGAGTGAAATGTAAGCGACGCTCGGATCGGCCGCGAGCACTTCAACATTGTCTGCACGGACGTCGATGATGCGGATGTTCAGGGCTGAAAGTACGCCCACCAGGAGTCCGCCGACGGTGTTAAGCAATCCGCCGAGTAGTCCGCCATTGGTCGCTGAAGGCACATGCTGCACGATCACCTTCACGCGTTTGTCTCCTTGGCCTGAGAGGATAAGCTGGCGGAGATCAGGGGAGATCTTGCTGCTACCAAGGCTGGGCGTGGGGCGGCCTGCGGCCTGGACTTTCGTATTCGTGGAAACAACGAGTGCTGAGCAAAGTGACCACAGCACTGCGAGTGTCACAAGACGTTTGAAGACTTGGGGGCGAGACATTAGTTTCTCCAGGGGCAATGAAAATAGTTAGACTTTTGAACTACGCTCAAAACGCGAGCGCCGTCCTAGTGCTAGCTCCGTGCCAGATGTGGGTTTTGGGCCAATTGTGTCGATTCTGTTGAGGAAAGCGGTGAATCTGTACCGGTTGGGCCAGGTAAAATTTTCCCGGCGGATCATTCAGCCTGACGCGTGACCGGGTCAGCTTGAAAGACTTCGGTCTTGAGCCACAGACTCACACGGACTAACACTGATCCGTGTTTGTCCGTGAAGTCTGTGGCGGATTTCACTTGAACGTTGGATCGAGTTTCTTTAACTGCCGGAGGGCGTTGGTGTTTTGAGGATCGAGTTCGAGGGAGCGTTTGTAATTTTGAATGGCGAGGTCGCGTTGGCCGTTGGCGGCGTAGGCTTCGGCGACGCTGTCGTAGACGTTTGCGCTCGAGGGGTAGAGGTGGACGTTTAGTTTGAAGATCTCGAGAGCTTCTTTTGGTTTTCCGCCACCGTTCAACATGCGATAGGCCCAGTCGTTGAGGTCGCGCTCCAGCGGTTGAAAGGCAGGGTTTTTTCGTTTTAGTTCGTTGAAGACTTCGATCGCGTGTTCGTAGCCGCGTTGGCGCAGTTCCATGCGTAGGGCGGTCACCGGATCCGAGGCCGAGACTCCCGGGTTGTAAAGACCTGCCAGTTCGTCGATAAACTCCTCCGGAAAACTACCAGCAAGGTTGGTCAAGACGATGACTGCGAGATCGTCTTCAGGGGTAGACGAAGATCGCGGTGCGGCCGCCGCCCGTGGCGATTACAGCGCCGTGTTGCGGACGTGGTTTGGTCACCCAACCGAGTGCCCACTGTGTTGGCAAGCCGTTGTTAAAATTTCCCGCGGTCCAGAGTGTTTTCAAAGCCGACTTTGTACGTAGAAGTTTGCCTTGCTGAAGAGCGATGACCCAGCGAGCGAGATCTTCGGCAGTGCTATACATGCCGGAAGCTGTGCGGCGAAATGGCGGAAACTCGGCGTAGTCATGGACCAGCTTTTTGGCAGGCAGTTTTTGGCCGTCGGCTTGGTTTACGCGAGCGTAGGTGCGAACCTTGTTTGGCGTTACGTCGCGTGAATCGCCGAAGCCCGTGTGAGACATTGCGGCGGCGTCGAACTGTCGTTCGCGGAACACTTGCGCGAATGGTTTACCGGTGAGTTTGTCGATGATCTTGCCGAGGAGTGCGTAGTTGGTTTGGTTGTAGCTGAAACGTTCGCCGGGCGTAAATTCCATCGGCATGGCTTTCGTTTTGGTCCAGGTTGTTTCTTCATTAGAACCGCTCGGGTAGCCGTACGTGACTGGATCGAGAGCGCGAAGAATGTTTGGGAGACCGGAAACATGCGTCAACAATTCTCGAATAGTTACCGGTTGCCAGGCGGCCGGAAGGTCCTCGAGATAGCGTGAGACAGGCGCGGAGAGATCGAGTTTTCCCTCTTCAACCAACTGCACGATCGCGATGCCCGTAAACGCTTTCGTGCAGGAATAGATTCCGAAGACGCTCTTGTTAGTAACTGGCGTTGCGCTTTGCAGGTCCGCAGTGCCGAGCGAAGTCAGCAAGACGATCTTTCCGTCTTTTACGACCGCGGCCTGGAGTCCGGGAATTCTGCGTTCGCTCATTTCGCGGCGCAATAGCGTTCCTGCTTTGGCGTTGGGAGATTGCCCGGAGACCGTCGCTGACAGACTAAACAGAACGATTGCTAATAAAAATACGCGTTGCATAGTGGTTGTCTCTTGTTAGAAAACACCACCGCGCGGGGTTTTGTAAGCAAATGAAACTGAGACTCATCTGTGGTTTTTTTCTGGTTCTGACGGCGCAGAGCGTTGCGTTAGCCGTGAACGTGCGGCTCGTGACCGACGAGGCTGAGGCGGTGCTGGCGATTCTCACCAAAAAGAAGGCCGGCGAAGCGATCACTGAAGCGGATTGGCAGCGCGTGTTTCAGAGTGAAGGCTATGTGCGTCTGAAGCAGCGCGAGACCTCGATGCAGCGGCCGTTCGAGGATAAGGACTTCCAAACGTTTGTTCTTTCGGATCAACTGTCAGCGCGTCTTCCGGCGCTTGCAGAAACACTAACTCGCTGGCGGCAAGCGGATCTAACGCGGGCAGCGCGTTTGGCGCTCGCCTATCTGCCAAAGGACGCAAGCATTCGCGCGAAGATCTATCCGGCGATCAAGCCGCGCGACAACAGTTTCGTTTTCGACGTCAAGAACGATCCGGCGATCTTTCTTTACCTCGATCCGGCGGTGAGTCGTGAGAAGTTTGAAAACACACTCGCGCACGAGCTTCATCACATCGGTTACGGCAGCACATGCCCGCGCAAAGATGTTTCCGCGCAGATCGAAAAGCTTCAGCCAAACGCGCAACGAGTGCTGGGATGGACCGGAGCTTTCGGTGAAGGCTTCGCGATGCTCGCGGCCGCGGGTGGTCCAGACGTTCATCCACACGCTGTGAGTTCTGCCGAAGATCGCGCGCGTTGGGACAAAGACGTGGCGAACTTCAACGAGGATCTAACAAAGGTCGATTCGTTTTTTACTGAGATACTCGAAGACAAACTAAACACCGATCAGATTCGAGAAAAGGGTTTCTCATTCTTCGGCGTTCAGGGACCGTGGTACACGGTCGGATGGCGCATGTCTGTTTTGATTGAGAAAACCTACGGCCGCGCCAAATTGATTCAGTGCATGTGCGACCAGCGGTTGTTGTTGTCGACGTACAACCGTGCCGCGGCCAAATACAACCGCACGGCTCGCAAGCCCCTTGCGCTCTGGTCACCGGCAGTTATCAAAGAGTAAGGTTACTTTGGGATGAATAATCGGAAAGCACAACGTTTGTCGCAGAAACCAGAGCCCACGATGGTCGTCATGTTTCGACGTGTCGGCCAACGACGGTACGCCGTTGAGGCGCGGCGCGGCGGGTTTCCCGATCTCGAAATGAATCCAGCGCCTGGTTACGACCAGCTAATCCCGCACGACTTGATGCACATGGTTGTCGAGGCTCAGCTCGGACTCAGCCGTGCTGTGTTTGGACAACTCGCTTCCGGCGGAGATGCGGGAACGTTTCATCCTGTCTTCAGGAATAACGAAAAAACGCGCGAGATCGCGCGCGTCAGAACTCATGTGAAAGACCGCGGTAAGAAGTTGCTGCGCGAAGGGCGGGACGATTGCGCGCAATCAGAACGAGCCACATACATTTGCTGGCAGTATTGGTTGGCTCACGCGCAGTCGACCGATCGGAAGGCAACCTCACAGTCCATAGCCCAACAGGCAAAGGAAGTTCGCGACGTTGCCAGTGCGAGAGAATCAGGTGCGCTTAACCGGGGCAAGTTGGATGAAATATGTGAACACCTGGACGAGTTGATTTCGCACTGGTCCAAACTCAAAGTTGGCCAGAGCCTCGCGGTGCGTTGGCCGGATTTGGCTGTTGTAACTGACCCGGAAGACTTCAGTTTTTAGACTTTTGCTTGGCCAACTCCTGTCGAAATGCCTGTTCGCGATCGGCCACGTAGCTTTTGTAGCCTTCGGGATCGATAAACGCCGTCGTGGAGCCGGCTTTCATCCGGGCATACTTCGTTTCCAAATCAAAATAGCCTCCGTGAGCACCGAGGAAATAGTCGACGGGGAAGGATCTCAGCACTTTGAAGCCTCGTTCGTAGTCCTGCGCGATTTCCGGGTAGACCTTGTTGTCGACAAGTTTGTATCCGGGATTTACGTTTGGACTGCCGATGATCACCACGTCGCGTGTTTTTGTGCCGTCTTTCACTTTCATGGTCCAGGTCGTGCAACCTTTTGTGTGACCGGCTGTCAGATGCGCGGTGAGCACGGCGCCGCCGAGTTTCACTTGATCGCCGTCGCGCAAAATGCGCTCGACGCTTGTAGGCGCGTAAAGAGCGTCGGGCTCGTTGCCATAATGAAAGTCGCTCTTTCCGCCTGACTCGACCACGGGCACGTCGCCCTCCATCACCATGTATTTCGCGCCCGTGAGTTTCTTGATCGTCGCGCTGGCGGCGTTGTGGTCCCAGTGCGCATGGCTGATTAGCAGAATCTTTATGTCGCTGAATTTGAAGCCCAGCGATTCGACACTCGTGCGCAGTAGCGGAACACCGGCTTCGACGTTGCTGTTTATCAGAATGTGTCCCTGTGGAGTCGTGATCAGGTAACTCGCGACACCTTTCGTGCCGACGTAATAAAGATTGTCTGCGATACGGAACGCGGGAAAGGGAACAGTGTATTCGTCGTCCTGCACCGGCGCCTTTGCGGGAGCACATGCGAGCAGGAGTGTAAGAAAGAGCGATAGTATGCTAGTGAAACTCATGGTTTTCTTTTAGTCGCGCAAAATAATGAAGGCGCCAATACTAACGGGTTTTCGTGGCGGAGCGGAAGGAAAGCACTAGCGATGTCATCGAAACGCTCCACAAGAGAAACTTAACTAGTACGACAACGAGATTGTGTGGTTCGGCTACTGTTCCGCGTAGTGTTTGTTCGACTTGCGCCAGGAAGCTGCTGGTCATTAAGCCGCAGATCGAACCCCACGCCAGCAACAGAAACACTGGCCCCCACGACTTCGAACGATAGGCAGCCCAGGCGCCGATCAGCAGCAGTGCGCCGCCGAGGTAGTCTTCGAACATCGTCGTGAAGTTGATGGTCCAATGACTAATGCCTCGACGCGCTGTTTCCAGCACTGGAAGCAGTGCGCCGATAACAAAGGCAGCAATGATTTCAAATCTCATTTGGGGGGAGTCCTCAGGGGCAGTCGTTGAGTCCAACCCGGCTCTGTGGTTAATATTTCTAAGCATTAGTGAACCACAGAGGCACAGAGAACACAGAGAAGGTCACAAAGCAAGCTAAAGCTCGAACTCAGAACAAGAACTGGTCCTCTCGGAACGGGGATAACCGATCGCGTTCAGGTTTTCTGTGATCTCGTCGAGCACTGTGGCGTCTTCGATGGTTGGTGGAACTCGGTATTCAACTCCATCGGCAATCTTCTTTATCGTGCCGCGCACGATCTTGCCCGAACGTGTTTTGGGAAGACGATTCACGACTGTCGCCACTTTGAACGAAGCCACTGGTCCAATCTTCTCACGCACGAGATGAATCAACTCAGTAATAATATCTTCCGGAGAACGTCCCACGCCGAGTTTCAACACGACCAGTCCCAACGGCACTTCACCTTTCAACTCATCAGCCACGCCGATTACCGCGCATTCCGCC
>DATNJO010000036.1:0-4371 GCA_035603895.1 Pyrinomonadaceae bacterium | reverse complement strand
GGTGTCAGTGAACAGTTGCTGCAAGACGGCCGTTATGTAAAGGTCGGCAGCATTCTTGACGGAGTGGAATTTCTTGATGCGGAGTTTTTCGGGCTAACCCCTCGTGAAGCCGAGATCATGGATCCGCAGCAGCGGCTGTTGCTCGAGTGTGCTTGGGAAACGATCGAGAATGCGGGCTACGATTCTTTGTCATACCCGATCGGAGTCTTTGCAGGATTGAGCATGAACACCTACCTGCCAAGACTCTATGGTCATCCCATTCTCAAGAATGCCGCCAACAACACGCAAGTGCAGTTGGGAAACGACAAGGATTTCATCAGCACGAGAGTTTCCTACAAGCTCGGCTTGACTGGACCAAGTTTGACTGTGCAAACAGCCTGTTCGACTTCTCTCGTGGCGGTGCATCTTGCCTGCCAGAGTTTGCTGGCCGGTGAATGTTCGATGGCTTTGGCTGGTGGGGTCTCGGTGAGGTTTCCGCAAAAGGCCGGTTACCTGTTTCAGGAAGGCGGAATTAAATCGCCGGATGGACATTGTCGCGCGTTTGATGCGCAGGCGGCCGGAACTGTGGGCGGAAGCGGTGTTGGCCTGGTGTTGCTCAAACCGCTCGCGGCGGCTTTGGCGGATGGGGATGCGATCCACGCCGTAATCAAAGGATCGGCCATCAACAATGATGGTGCGCTGAAGGTCGGGTACACGGCGCCGAGTATAACGGGTCAGGCTGCCGTGATCGCAGAAGCGCAGATGATGGCCGAAGTGTCGCCCGAGACGATCAGTTATGTTGAGGCCCACGGCACCGGAACACATCTCGGTGATCCGATCGAAGTGGCCGCACTGACGCAGGTGTTTGGCAAGCAGAATGGTCGTGGCCATTACTGCGCGCTCGGCTCCGTGAAGACTAATATCGGCCACCTCGATGCGGCCGCGGGAGTTGCGGGTCTGATCAAGACCATTCTGGCTTTGAAGCACGAAGAGTTGCCGCCGAGCCTGCACTACGAACGGCCCAATCCGGAGATCGATTTCGAGCATAGCTCGTTCTACGTCAATGCAGAATTGAGACCGTGGCAGCGCACGGCAGGGCAGCCACGGCGCGCCGGAGTCAGCTCGTTTGGTATCGGTGGAACCAATGCGCACGTGGTTCTGGAAGAAGCGCCGGCGGCAAGTAACGAGTCAGCAGCAGAGCACGACAACACGCAATGGCACTGGCTCGTGCTGAGTGCGCGTAACGAAGAGTCGTTAAAAGCAGCGCAGGCACGGCTGGCGGATCGTCTCGAGCAACATCCCAAGCAGAATTTGGCTGATGTAGCTTACACCTTACAGGTGGGGCGCCGCGCTTTTTCACGACGCGCCGCAGTGGTTTGCCGCAATGCAAGTGAAGCGATCGCCGCTTTACGAGGTGACAACTCTGCGCTCCACCTCATCAGTGGGGAAGAACTGCATGCGAGTAAAGGAGTAGTGTTTTTATTTCCCGGCCAGGGCGCGCAACACGTGAACATGGGGCACAGCCTTTATGAAGCGAAAGGTGAATTTCGGCGCGTGGTGGACGAGTGTGCGGAAGTAGCCTTTCCCCTCCTGGGCCATGACCTGCGAGCGGTGCTCTATCCGCAGCCCGGCAACGAGGAAAAAGCGCAGCAGCAATTGCGTGAGACAGCCGTAACGCAAGTGGCGCTGTTTGCCGTTGAGTATGCCTTGGCGGAGCAACTGCGCATTTGGGGAGTGCGTCCGGCGGCGTTGCTGGGTCATAGCTTGGGCGAATATGTTGCGGCCTGCGTGGGCGGAACGTTCAGCATGGAACAGGCGATCACGTTGGTGGCCGAACGCGGCCGATTGATGCAGACGCTGTCGCACGGCGTGATGCTGGCCGTCACGCTCGATGAGCCGGAGCTGAGAGAAGCGCTCTGCGCCGTTTCTCCAGGACCGGACCGGCGGTTGTGGATCACAGCCCTCAATGGACCGCAACGCAATGTAGTCGGCGGCGCTGCGGAAGCGATCGAAGAATTGGAACAGTACCTGAACAACAAACAAGTGCAAACGCAGCGGCTACAAACATCACACGCGTTTCATACCGGCCTGGTAGAACCCGTGCTGGACCAGTATCGAGCTGTAGTAGAGCGGACGGTGAGACATCCGCATCTTCACGTGCGCTACGTTTCAAACACGAGCGGGCGCTGGGTGGCTGCCGCCGAAGTGCAGCAAGCGGATTATTGGGTGCGACACATGCGTGAGCCGGTCCAGTTCAGGGCGGGGGTGACAGAGATCGCTCACGAAGGGAATTGGCTATGGCTTGAAGTCGGCCCTGGCCAAACGCTGAGTAGACTCGTAAGGCAGCAGTTGCGATTCCTAACTAGCGAAAATCAGAACGGCCGGTCGCGTTCCGAGGAAAATCAATCTCGGATTTTGACCACACTAGGCAACGACGACGGAGATCAATTGGCGCGGATGCTCCGAAGCGTGGCCCAACTGTGGGCCTGTGGCGTGGCTGTCGACTGGAACGCGTTGCGCGAGTGGAGCGGCCGGCAGGTTGATGCAATGTCGCGCAAACCGCGTCGTGTCTGGTTGCCGGGCTATCAATTTCAGCGCGAACGCTTCTGGCTCGAACCGCTGGCCAGGAACGATCGTGAGCACGAAGGGGCAACGGCGTTGCCGGAAAACAAGTCTCGGCTCGCGGAGTGGTTCTATATGCCGTCGTGGAAACGCTCGATGCCGCTGAAGTTAGTTGAATCACTGAAGGAACAACTCACGTGGTTGATCTTCGTCGACCAGAGCGGGCTCGGTTCGCACCTCGTAAGCAGGCTGAAGAAATACGGACAGAGAGTCGTCAGTGTGGTTGCCGGATCGGAGTTCACCGAGACGGAAAGCGGTATTTACGTAATTGATCCACGTGAGAACGATTACGAGAAGCTGCTGCGGGCGTTACAGGCGAAAAATCAATGGCCACAGAAGGTGGTGCACTTATGGACCGTTGGCGAGGATGGCCTATGCCAGGGATTCGAGTCGCTCGAGCATTATCAACGGTTGGGCTTTTTCAGTTTGCTGTATCTGGCCCAGGCTCTGGATCTGTACCAGCAAAATGATGAGCTGCGGATCGAAGTAGTCTCAACCGATCTGCACGTCGTCACCGGAGAGGAGCAGATCAGACCAGAGAAGGCGACTCTCCTGGGCGCGTGTAAAGTTATCTCGCAAGAGTTTCAGAAGCTGAGTTGCCGCAGCATTGATGTCCGGTTTCTGCCAGGGGAGAGCTCTTCCGGCGATCTTGTCGATCAACTGCTGGCGGAGTTTACCGGTGAAGCGACTGAAGTGTTGATCGCGTACCGTCGCAAGCATCGCTGGGTGCAATCGTTCGAACCAGTGGAACTCAAACCCGCTGCACTCCCTTTCAAGCCGAAAGGTGTTTACCTCATCACTGGCGGACTCGGCGGCATCGGTTTGACCGTAGCAGAACATCTGGGCAGATCGGTGCAGGCCAGGTTGGTGCTGACCGGCCGTTCGCAGTTTCCCGATCGCGAAGCAATAGCGATGCTGGAAAAGGTGGGCGCCGAGGTCTTGTACTGCCAGGCAGACGCGGCCGACGAAGCGCAGATGCGGCGAGTTGTTGAACTAGTTAACAAGCGGTTCGGAGCAATAAACGGCGTGATACATGCGGCCGGCATCGCTGGTGGTGGATTAATTCAACGACGGACGTGGGAGATGATGGAGAGCGTGCTTGCACCTAAAACGATGGGAACGCTCGTGCTCGATAGCCTGTTCAAGGACCAGCCGCTTGATTTTATGGTTCTCTGCTCCTCGATCACTTCGATACTGGGTGGAATCGGCGCGGTTGATTATTGCGCCGCGAACAGTTTCCTCGATGCTTATGCACAGTATCGCGGCGCAGGCGCCAGAGTGTTTTCGATCAATTGGGACAAGTGGCTGGAGACCGGCATGGCAGTAAACACTCGGCTGTCGCGCCAGCTCACTCAGGACGTAACACCGATCGATCAGCAACAAAGCGGACACCCGCTAATCGGCACATGCACGCACAGGACTGCTACCGAGCAAACGTTTGAAACTGTTTTCAGCGCCAGGACCACCTGGCTTCTGCGGGAACATCGAATTCGAGGACAAGGCGTTGTTCCTGGTACCGCTTACCTCGAGATGGCTCGGGCCGCGTTAGAACAGTTCCATTCAGAAGGCCGGCCAATCGAAATTCGTGAAATCACCTTCGCTGCTCCTTTGGCTGTCGATGACGACGATGCGAGAACCGTTCAGGTGAGAGTCACGCAGAGCGGAGAGGCGTTCGACTTTGCCATTAACAGTAAACCAGTCTCTCAGAACGGAACAGATTCGCAGTGGATGCGGCATGTTGGTGGCACGATGAAGTACGTCAGCGACGGT
>DATNJO010000035.1:0-8343 GCA_035603895.1 Pyrinomonadaceae bacterium | reverse complement strand
CTCTATCACGAGCACCATCTCGCGCGGTGTTGCCACGCCGAGACCATACTTTTTGTTCTCCGGATCTTTTCCAGCCGCGCTTTCACCGCCCGCGAAGACCTTGCGCATGATCTTGATGTTTTTGAAACCGAGCGATTCCATGCGCGCGTTGACAGCATCGGTTGTTAGCACGTCGAGAGTCAGATTGGTAGCGGTGTTGTCGCTGAGGATCATCATGAGGTTGACGGCGTCGCGAAGTGTGAGATGAAGATTATCGGAGAGTTCGTTGAGAATACCTGAGCCACCGACTTTCTTCTCTTTTGTGAGAATGACTTCGTCGGTCCACTTTAGCTTTCCTTCGTTGACGCGTGCGAAGGCTTCGATCATGACAGCGATCTTGATCGTGCTGGCGGTGCGCACGCGCTCGTCGGGGTTGAGGGCGTAGGTTTCACCGGTGTCGAGGTTCTTGGCGAAGAGACTGACTTTGCCTTTGAAAGAATTGACGAGTGATTTTACCTGTTGGTCGAGAGGGCTTTGGGCGTGAACGGCAGGACTACAGATTATAAAAACAAACAGAAGCAGTTTAAGTTTCATAAGTGGCCCAGAGCGATCAACAACTCCGCGTTCAGGATCGCCGCGCCTGCAGCGCCGCGAATCGTGTTGTGACTTAGCACGACAAAACGGTAATCGAGCACTGAATCGGTTTTCAATCTACCAACCGTAATACTCATGCCTCTCCCGCAATCCCTGTCCAGTTTTGGTTGCGGCCGGTCTTGTTCGGTGCGCAGGACGATCGGCGCGGCCGGCGCAGAATATAACCCAAGCTCCTGTGGTAGCGATCGAAAAGATGTTAGCGAGTCACGAATCTCTTCGAGAGTTACTTTGCGTGCGAACTTCACACGGACCGCAGCCATGTGTCCGTCGGAAACGTTCACGCGATGACACTGAGCGCTAACCACCATCGGCGCCGGATCGATCCGCGCGTCGTTGAAGCGCCCGAGTATCTTCCGGGTCTCTGTTTCGATCTTCTCTTCTTCGCCACCTATGTAGGGCAACACGTTGTCGATGATATCGAGTGAAGCGACACCGGGATAACCAGCGCCGGAAAGTGCTTGCAAAGTTGTCGCGACAGTCGCTTCCACGCCAAACGCCGCGTGCAGCGGTGCGAGCGCGAGAGCGAGCATGATGGTCGAACAGTTTGGATTGGTAACGATAAAACCGCCGCGCGGATATTTGTTTCGCTGTCGTTCGAGCAAACCGAGATGCTCGTGATTGACTTCGGGAATCAACAGCGGCACATCTTCATCCATGCGAAACGCAGACGAGTTGCTGATCACCGGATAGCCGGCTGCAGCAAAACTTCCTTCAGTCTCACGCGCGATTTCACCGGGCAAACTCGAAAACACGAGATCGCAATCGAGTGGCGGCGCAGGCGGTTGCACGGGCATCGTTCGCACCGCGGCGGGCATTTCCCCTCTTAATCGCCACGTGCAAGCTTCGCCGTACGTTTTTCCCTGCGAACGATCCGACGCGGCAACGGCAGTGACTTCAAATTGCGAATGGTCCACCAGCAACTGAATAAACCGCTGCCCGACCATGCCAGTGGCGCCTAAAATTCCTACTCTGTATTTCCGACTCATACTGTTTCCCGCAAAGACGCAAACACGCAAAGGAAACCAAAGAACCTACTTTGCGCCTTAGCGCCTTTGCGCGAGACCTTTCTTAATCCGCTGCACGCCTTCGCTCAACGTGTCGAGATCCGCACAGAACGACACGCGCAGAAACCCCTCACTCTCGCTGCCAAACGCAGCGCCCGGAACGGTGATCACACGCGCTTCCAGTAGCGCCTCCGCGACTTTCATCGATGGCCCGATGTCGTGCACATCAACCATCGTGTAGAACGCCCCGTCAGGCGTCACGGCTCCCAATCCCAATTCAGTTTCGATCAAGTTTAATAAATGATCGCGTCGTGCCCGGAACGTCTCACGAAATCCGGCACGCGCAGCTTCCGCCTCATCACTCCACGCAACCAGCGATGCTTTTTGGGAAACTGTCGAAGCACACGTCGTGACATAACCATGCAACACGAGCGCTGCTTTGATCACCGCTTCGTCACCGGCGATCCAACCCAAACGCCAGCCGGTCATGCTCATCGATTTGGAAAGCCCGCTGATCACAATCGTGCGATCGCAAAACGACGACGCGGAGTCCGGACGCTCGGGCGTGTAGTAAAGCTCGCGATAGATCTCGTCGCTGATCAGATACGCGCCGTGATCTCGCACCACGTCAGCGATAAACGCCAGGTCGTCTCGCGAAAGCGTGCGTCCGGTCGGGTTCGACGGACTGATGCAAACGACGACTTTCGTTTGCGGCGTCAAAGCGCTGCGAAACTCGTCTCGGTCAAACGCGAATCCAGTCTCGCGTGGCAACCGATAAGACTTCGCTGCGCCTCCCGCCATTTTCACAATCGTCGGGTACGCGACAAAACCCGGATTCGGCAGCAGCACCTCGTCACCTTCGTCAACCAACACCAGCAACGCCAGGTACAAAGCTTCCTGCGAACCGGCGGTCACAATCACGCGATCGATATTCTCTTCGAGGTAAGGATACTGAGCCGCAATCAGTTGACGCAGCGCCGGTAATCCGGCGTGTGAAGTGTAACCATTTTGTGCTTCCGTGATCGCCGCTACGGCCGCCTCACGAACGATGCCCGGCGTCCACAAATCGGGTTCACCCAAGCCGAGATTGATGCTGCCGGGCTGCGCGCGATCGAAGACCTGCCGGATGACACTCTTCTCAATACCCTGCAAACGTTTCGGTAGCGCAAATTTATTCAACGCAGATCGCCTTTTCTTGTGCTTCTTTGTGGCTCAACGCAAATATTCCTCGAGTTGAACTGCCGTGTCAGTCTTCTCATCTCGATACTTCACGATGATCGCAGCGTAAAGCGAGAGTCCCCAATTACGTCCCTGCTCAGTTTGCACGGCGCGTGAACCGGGCACAACCACGGCGCCGGCGGGAATCTCGAGCGGCGCGCCTGCTTTGCGTTGATAAATCTCACCACGAACGAGATCGTAAACGGGTGTAGAACCTGTCAGGATCGTTCCCGACGCCAGCACCGCGCGTTCGCGCACGATCGCGCCTTCGTAAACGCCGCAATTTCCACCAACCAGCACATCGTCCTCAACGATCACCGGCATCGCCCCGACCGGTTCCAACACGCCACCGATCTGCGCGGCCGCAGAGAGGTGCACGCGTTTGCCGATCTGCGCGCACGAACCGACCAGCGCGTGACTATCGATCATCGTGCCCTCGTCGACATAAGCTCCGGCATTCACGAACATCGGCGGCATACAAACAACTCCCGGCGCTATATACGCGCCGTCGCGTATCGTCGATCCGCCCGGAACGATCCGCACGTTGTCGCCGATCTTTGTCGGCCGGGCCGAATAGGTGTCTTTGTCAAAGAACTTAAAATGTTCTCCTTCGGACATGTCGATGAGTGCACCCATGCGAAAGCCGAGCAGCAGTCCCTGCTTTACCCACGCATGGACCAGCCACTCGCCGCTCGCGTTTCTTTCAGCGGCGCGAACTTCCCCACGATTGAGCGCACTCTTGAACTCGTCGAATATAGCTCGGTCAGCCGGCGTGAAGTCGCCGCTCTGTTGTGCCGCGAGGGATTCGATCTGTTCACGCAACGGCATGCGAAGTTTCCTTCAGGAGCCCAATCTCGACGAGGATCTCCCGCAAGCGCGCGCGCGTCTTCTCCTGCACGGGCACAAGCGGCAAACGCAGGCTCTCCTCGAGCATTCCCATCATCGCGAGTGCTGCTTTCACCGGACCCGGGCTCGATTCGATGAAGTTTCCTTCCATCAACGGCAGCAACTTGTAGTGCAGCGCGCGCGCTTCGTCCCAGTTGCCCGCCAATGCCTGATCGTTGAGTTGCGACATCAACGCCGGCGCTTCGTTTGACGCAACTGAGATCAAACCCTCGCCGCCAAGCGCGATCAGTGCGAGCGTCAGCGAATCGTCGCCGGAGATGACGCGGAAGTTCTCAGGACGGCCACGAAATATCTCCATGATCTGCGACAAGTTTCCGGAAGCTTCTTTGACGGCAACGATGTTTTCCACATCGCGCGCGAGACGCAGCGTTGTTTCGGCCGAGATGTTTGACGACGTGCGGCCGGGAACGTTGTAGATGACAACAGGAAGACTGTTGACTGCTTCAGCAATCGCGCGGAAGTGTTGGTAGAGACCTTCCTGCGTCGGTTTGTTGTAATAAGGAGCGACGCAGAGAATGGCGTCGGCGCCAAGCGAACGTGCAGCGCGCGATTTCTGAATCGCGACCGCGGTGCAATTGCTGCCCGTGCCGGCGATCACCTTTGCGCGCCCGCGCGCGAGTTCGATCGTGGTGCGGATCACGAGCTCGTTTTCCGCGTCGGACATCGTGGCGCTTTCACCGGTTGTTCCGCAGGGAACAAGCACCTTCACGCCGCCAGTTATTTGATATTCGATCAGGTCGCGTAAACGCCTGTCATCAACAGCGCCCTCGGTCGTAAAGGGAGTAACGAGTGCGGTAGCACAGCCACGAAGCCAATCAACTTGTTGTGTCATGGTGCCTCCAAGGTAAGGAATTTAGAGTTTCACGATTTCATCAATCACATCTGCAAACTGAAAAACGCCTGTCCGGCCGGCGATCCAATGGGCGGCCAACAATGCTCCCGAAGCGAATCCCCTTCGCGATCGCGCGGTATGCACTAGCAAGATCTGATCCGCCTCGGAGTCGAAGCCGGCGCGGTGCGTACCGGGAATGTAACCGGCGCGTGTTGAAGCGGTGGGGATTTCCGGTCCGAGATGTTTGGCCATCAACTCGCGCAACTGTAGAGCTGTTCCCGAGGGCGCATCGCGTTTGCGGATATGATGCGCTTCTTCGATGAACGGCGCGTAGCCGTCGACCGAAGCGAAGAGCGCCGCAGCGCGATCGACGATGCGATAGAAGAGATTCACGCCGATGGAAAAATTCGCGCCGTAAACGAGTGCGCCGGAGTGTTCGGTAACAATCTGTTTCGCTGTTTGTTCGTGCGCTTTCCAGCCGGTCGTTCCTTCGACGAGAGGAACTTTAGCCAGCGCGCATGCTTCGATGTTTCGGAGCACTGCTTCACCAACTGAAAAGTCAATCGCGACGTCGTGGCCACCAATTTTGTCTTTCAATTGATCTGGATTTAAATCCCGCTCCTTAGACGTCACCACCGCACCAACCTCATCACCAGCGGCTCTCGCTTCCGCAGTAACGAGCTGTCCCATTGCTCCGTTTCCAATTAGCGCGATCTTCATAACTCACTCAGTTTCTTCGCCAGCGTAACGTAAAGCTCGATGGACCTTTCGAGTTCGTGCTTGGCGATCCTTTCATGCTCGGTATGCGCGTCGAGGATCGAACCCGGCCCAATTAACAGCGCTTTGCCCCAGTTTGAAAGGTACGGCACATCCGTCGTAAACCGCACCACGCAATCATCAAAACCCTCGATCGAAAACAATCGCACGGGATCGTGCGCCGATGCCAATTCAACTTGCGCCCGTCCGGCGACCGCGCCCTCGATCAGCGGTTTGATTTTTTCTATATCCGCCGCGAGCCGAATTTGCAATTCGGCACGAGCACGATCGGGAATCACGTTGGGTCGCGTGCCACCGTTCAAGACGCCGATATTGCAGGTTGTGTCGCCGAAAAAACCATCGCCGGGCCAATCGATCGCGCGAATGTCTTGCAACACGTCGAGCAACTTTTCGATGGCAGATTCACCTGCTTCGGGATACGCCGAATGTGCGGCGCGTCCTTCCGTGGTGATGATGAGTCGCAACGAACCTTTCGTTCCCTTGGCGAGTCGATTGTCGGTCGGTTCGCCGTTGATCAGGAAGCGGCACTCGCTTGCGAGTGGATGTTCGTTTGCTGCTTGCGCGCCGAGACTGCTCAATTCTTCATCGACTGTGAAAAGCAACCCGACGCCGTTCATGCCGTTTTGCCGAAGCTGTTCGGCGGCGAAAATTTGCGCGGCAATGATGCCTTTGGCGTCGCACGATCCGCGGCCATAGATGTATTCGCCGTCCTCGCTCGAAGCGATGAACGGCGGCACCGTGTCTATATGAGTGGAGAACACGATGCGCGGTGACTCCCCGGTGGTGGCAATTACATTGAAGCGATCGCTAGCGACTTCTTGTCGTTCGACTTGATAACCAAGACTTGCGAGGTGCGTCGCCAGAAACTCACCGACGGATTTCTCGTCTCCCGTCAACGACGGGATGTCGATGAGTTGGCGAGTGAGAACAAACGGATTCATTTGCTGTTCGGGAAAAACGCATCGTGCAATCGACTGACTGCTTCGGCAGCGCGCGTCTCTTCGATCGCGAAAGTAACGTTAATGCTGGAAGCGCCCTGCGAGATGAGCGTCACGTTGATGTCGCTTATAGTGCTGAAAACGCGCGCGGCGATACCTGGCGTGCCGCGTAACCCCTCGCCGACAACACAGATGATCGCTTGCCCTTTTTCGACGCGCACCGTGCCGAGTTGTTCCAACTCTTCGACGACTGCGGGTAGCGTGCTGTCGTCGTCCAGCGAGAGTGAAACACTGACTTCGGAAGTCGTAACGACGTCGACCACAGTGCGGTGACGCTCGAACACTTCAAACAGCGCGCGCAGAAAACCGTAAGCACCCAACATGCGTGCGGAAGTGATCTGTACTGTGGTGACGCCGGTTTTGTGCGCGATCGCTTTGATCGTGCGTGGCGAGGTTTCAGTTTGTGGTCCAACTAGCGTGCCGCGCTCTTGAGGCGCGCGCGAGTTACAGATGCGCACCGGAATACGATCTTCGATCGCGGGCTGAATCGTTTTTGGATGCAGGACCTTTGCGCCGAAATACGCAAGCTCGGCCGCTTCGCTGTAAGACAAGCGTTCGACTGTTTGTGCATCTGGCACGACACGCGGATCGGCGGTCAAGACGCCCGTGACATCGGTCCAGATTTGGATTTCATTTACTCCCAACGCCGCACCCAATAACGCCGCCGTGTAATCCGAACCACCACGCCCGAGCGTCGTCGTGGTTCCTTTTGCAGTCGCGCCGACAAAACCACCCACAACCGGCACGACTTTGTCGTTGAGAATCGGCAACAGCGACTGCTGACTCTTCGTCGACGTTTCGGCCATCAGCGGCGCGGCACAGGTGTATTCATCGTCGGTGATGATGCAGCATCGCGGATCGACTTGTTGAGCGTTCACTCCCCGGTGTTTGAGTGTTTGTGCAAGCAAACGGCTCGAAAGCATTTCGCCGAACGAAACGATCGCGTCTTGAGTGGGTCGCTCGTTGGCGGTCCGTGTGAGTAGTTGTGAGATTTGTTTGGCTGCGTTGTTGAGGTATTCGATGAAACCGGCGGGAGATGGCAGCAACTCTTCCGCAGCGTGTTCGTGACGTCGAAACGTTTCGGCCAGCGACGTGATTGCTTCTTCAGCACCGCGTTCACTCGCGATGCGCGTGCTCGACAGGAGCGCGTCAGTAACACCACTCATCGCCGACACAACAACCACCGGCGCTCGATCGCGTTGCGTCGCAACGATGCGCGCGACGTTTTCGAGCGCGGCCGCGTTAGCGACTGACGTTCCACCAAATTTCATTACGATCGACATGCCTGAGTCCAGTAACGATCAAAAAAAGGCCGGCCGCGAGTGAACACGACCGACCTCTTCAGAGATCGCGAATCCGTAACGCGCGCTACTTCCGCACGTCACAAACTGTTCTGTCGTAGCACTCCACCGGTGTTCACCCCACACGGGGGTGATGTCGGTGACAGTCCCACGGATTTAGCCGCGGCGACCAACTCGCTGTCGTCTGCGAAGTGACGACTGCAAGCTTCGGCGACCTGCCCCTTTCGGCAAACCCTGGTCTTCGCTGAGGGTCTGCTTACTCTTGGAGGTCGCGCCTCTACTCGTTCAAAAGATCAAGTGTTGGCACAACTTAGCGAGAAGCCTTCGCGATGTCAAGGCAATCGCTCAATAGGTACTGGTTCAGATTGGTGCCACGTTTTGAATTCAGGCTTCAGGGCTGCTGTTTTGAGCAAGCAAGTTAAAGCTTGAACTCTAAACTGAACGAGTACCGCTCAATAGGTAATGCCCTGATCTAAACGCCGAAGGCGTTTGCTAGTTTGAGCCTATGGTTGGCACAACCCTGGGGCACAGCATGAGAAAGACACTACGCTGAAAGCGTTCACGAGAGAAAGGCGCCACTTGCTAATGCTTTCAGCATTGGTATCAAAAATATCCGCTTAGTCCCAGGGTGGCGAAACCGCCAACCCTGGGCTGAAATTAGTAAACGCCTTCGG
>DATNJO010000034.1:0-5103 GCA_035603895.1 Pyrinomonadaceae bacterium | reverse complement strand
GAAGAAGTGCCCGTCCTCCAGATGCTTTCACTAACAACGACCGAGATCGAACAGCGCGCAAAAGCGCTGATCAAACAGCTCGGCCCCACGGATCTCAATATCGCACTCGAACCCGGCGAGTCGGCCATCGGCGGAGGCGCTGCACCCACATCGACCATCAAATCCGTCCTCATCGCCTTTACTCATCCCTTAAAATCCGCGGCCGAACTCGAGCAGCAACTGCGCAACTCATCTCCGGCAGTGGTCTCACGGATCTCGGATGATAAAGTCCTGCTCGACCTACGCACAGTCTCGACAAATGACCTGCCCGCCCTGATCGCCGCCCTAAAACGCCTCTAATCCGTCCCAACTTACCCGTAGATTAAACAATGACAGCCATTGTATAATTCGCCTCGCGGCTTTGGGATTTAACTAGTCGGCCACGATCTTCGATTCCTTTCCAGGCGCGCCTCTAGCTCCTGGCCCCTTGTTCCTGCTTTGATCCGCTCCAGAACCATCACGACCTACGTCTCTGCTACCGCGCTCAGCCTTTTCGCGGGTCTCGCGGGCTATCTCGGCTGGCGTTTTGGCGTCGTGCCTGAAATTCTCAACCAGGCGGGAATCCTCGCGCCCGCTGAAACGGTTGAATTGTTGCTTGGTCCAGTGCCCGTCTCGGCGATCGTTCTCGCGGTCTGCTCGGTCGCGCTTGGCCTGACGCTCAACAGTTTCGGATTGCGTCGTTCCTGGCCCTACCTGCTGCTAGCTCTCGCAGTGCTGTGCGGCGCGAGTCTCTTCGTCACACGCTTCGCCGGCATCGAGCTACCGATCACGCCGCTCGTGATTAGCGGTGGGCTCGCACTGCTGTTGGTCCAGGTCAATCGCCTGTGGCACCTCGATCGCCAGTTACTTAACACACTTTTTAGTTCGCCAATCACTGCTGCTGATTCTGGTCCAAACGCTCACCAACGACTGACGAGCGGACTGAAACTGCTCAACACATTCCTGCCGTTGAAAGAAGCCATTGTGTTTCAGCTTGGCGAGTCGGATTCATTCGAAGCAGTCGCGCGTTTCAAAGGCGCGACGCAGCAGCCGCTGGACGCGAGCCGCAATTCGGTGTGGCGGGAAGGCGTCAGCCTCTGCGAACAAGCATCAGCCAGCGGCAAGTTGGTCAGTCAAACAGTTGGCGAACCAAAACAGTTGACGGTCGCTGTGCCGTTGCTTCACGAACGCGAGACCGCAGGCGCGCTCTTGATCCGGCCGGCCGCACAACTCGACGACGACGACAAGTTGTTACTCGAAGCAGTTGCCTCGCAATTCGCGCGTAATCTCAAACGTGAAAGCTTCGCAAAAAACTCAGCCCGCAGTAAGTCGTTCAGCTACTTTTCGCAACTAGGCAGCCGCCGCAAACTCGATGCCTTAAACGTGCTCAAGGCCATCACCGTCGAGCAGCGCTGCGAAGCAAAAGCACTTGCACACATCAACGACGGCGTCGCGATCGCCTACCTCGACGGTACACTCGCTCTAACAAACCCGACGATTCTGCATTATGCGGGACTCACGCCGGAGCGTGCGCAACAGTTGGACCTCATTGGTCTACTCAATAACTTTCGCACCGGCATCTTCGACGAACCCGAAATCGCCGTGCGCCGCGTGTTGCAAACAGGCATCGATTACCAGGGCGAGCTCGACTTCGATCAAAAAGACCAGACTCTTAAACTGCGCATCTCGCTGTTGCGCGATCAGCAGGACGCGAGCACAGGCGAACCGATCGGCATTGCTGTTTACGTGGAGGACCTCAGCCAAACGAAAGAGCTCGAAAAACTGAAGAGCGACATGATCTCGCTGATGTCGCACGAGTTACGGACGCCGCTGACGAGCATTAACGGTTTCGCCGAGTTGTTAACCAACGACGACAGTATTCCGCCCCAAGCGCGCGAGTTTGTTTCGATCATCGCGAACGAATCGCAGCGTATGTCGCGCATGATTAATACTTTCCTTTCGGTGACGCAGTTGCAACGCAGCGACAAGCAGGAAGTACTGAAGATTCCGTTGCGGCTCGATGAAGTCGTGCGCGATACGATCGCGTCTTTGCAACCCGTCGCGAAGAAGAAACGCATCCGCCTGATCGAACAACCGGCGCATCGCATTCCGCCAGTTGCCGCTGATAAGAGTTTGATCACGCAGGCGGTGAAAAACCTGGTCCACAATGCGATCAAGTACAGTCCGGAGCGTACGACCGTGACTGTCTCGACGGCGCTTGAAGCTGAGACCGTGCGTGTGTGTGTCGAAGATCGCGGTTACGGCATTCCCGCTGAATCACGGGAGCGTGTTTGGGACAAGTTTTATCGCGTCGTTCGCGAAGGACAGGAAAAAGACGAAGAGTCGACGGGACTGGGTTTGTCGTTTGTGCGCGAGGTGGTCGAGCAGCACGGCGGACAAGTGAATCTGGATACTGAAGAAGGACGCGGCTCGAAGTTCAGCTTCACGCTGCCGCGACTGTAGCCACAAAAAAGCACAAAGGTGGGAAACAAATCCTTTGTGCTTCTTTGTGGTTACCGATTGATTGTTCCGCGACAGTCGCTCGCGCCGCACACGCATCGTTTGTCGTCTGAGTGCAGCGTCTGCTCGTAATCGATCGTGATCTCTTCGCCGGCTTTGATGTCCCGCAGGGCGCGAAACAGAATGTGATTGTGCAGGATCTGCATGAACGCATTCGGCCGGCACGAATGATTGATGTAGTGAGTGCCGTTTCCGCCGCGGCTGCCGTCCAAACTCCAGCGACTATTAACCTCACAGATCCTGAGCATCCGTCGATGAGCACGGCGTCGCGCTTCCGCGTTTGAGATCTTCTCGCCAGTGTACTCGGCGATCTTGTGTCGCTTTTTGAACGGGATGGTCGCAAAGCAGCCTTTGCCGTGAATACTCGAAGGCTGGATTGCCAATCCGCGGGAGAGTTGCAGCTTCACTATTTGAGTTTGAAGGTGCGAGCGATGATGTCTGTCTGATTGCGAATTCGGCTCAACTTGTCGCGCAGACCGGTGAAACGCAGCGCGTAGATGGTCCGATTGTCGGCCTGCAAATAATAAGTACGGCCGAGCATTGTTTTTCCGGTGCGTACGTATTCGTAAGACATCGTGACGCCGTCGAGACGTCCGTTGAAGTTCTCTTCTTTGCCCTGAATAAAGCCAGGCAGGAACCGCAGTTTCAGATCGGCATCGCGCTGCGCGAGCTGGGATGGCGTGGTTCCGGCTTCGACCACTTCTTTGCGAATCGTCAGGTAACCGTCGAGTCGATCGCCATAAACAAATTCGGGGTTTTCGTGCGCGGCGTCCGGCTCAACAATAGAGCGCCATGTTCCTGAAGGAAGGTCAAACGTGTACTCGACTTTGTCGTGCGTGTAGGCTTGTTGCGCGGTCGCCACCTGCGCCAGCAGAGTTATCAACAGCAAACTGAACGTCACAATGCGTTTCATATCAACTCCTTCGGATGCCCTAAACCCTTTTCCCGTTCGCCACTGCGCTAATAACCGACTGCTGGAGGTCAATTAACTGCTCGATTCCGTGCGTCGCGAGTGCCAGCAAATCGTCCATCTGGGAACGGCTGAACGGCTCGCGCTCGGCGGTGCCTTGCAGCTCGATGAACCGTCCGTCGCTGGTGCAGACGACGTTCATGTCTACTTCCGCACGCGAATCTTCATCGTATTTCAGATCGAGCAGCGGCGTGTTACCGACGATGCCGACGCTGACGGCTGCAACCTGGTGCGACGTTAACGGGCGCGTGATCTTTCCGCTCTTGAGCAGGTGATTGCTGGCGAGGGCGAAAGCTACGTATGCACCGGTGATTGCGGCTGTGCGTGTGCCGCCGTCGGCTTGTAGCACGTCACAATCGATCGTCAACGTGCGTTCGCCGAGCACTTTCATGTCTGCGACGGCGCGCAAACTTCTGCCGATCAGTCGTTGAATCTCGTGCGTGCGGCCTGATGGACCGCCACGTCCGGTTTCGCGTGCAGATCGCGTTTGCGTAGAACGCGGCAACATCGCGTACTCGGCGGTGAGCCATCCCTGTCCGGAACTGCGCAGGAAGGGCGGCACTCGATCTTCGAGTGAAGCAGAACAAATGACGCGGGTGCTTCCCATCTCGATCAATACCGAACCTTCGGCATAAGACAGGAAGCCGGGAGTTATTTGCACGGGCCGCAATTCGTCATGGGCGCGGCCGTCAGTGCGTTCGAAGCTCATCATGTCCCCAAATTTCCACGGCCTCAAGAATTGACGGAGCCGATCCTAAGAATCTTTCCGCTACTTTAGCAAACCTTTCGGCTGCGTCGGTGACATAAAAATGATCGAGATCGTCACAGAGGCGGCGTTCCTCGTAAAGACCGAGCGATTCATCGTGTTTCAACGCGGAGTTTTCCAGTAATGATTCGACGTCGGCAGCGGTTGCGGCGCCTGAATCGATCAACGTGATCTTTTCGCCGACAGTTTCACCAATGACGTCTTTCAGTATGGGATAGTGAGTGCAACCAAGCACGAGCGCGCCGAGCGTGGTTTTGGTGAAGCCGCTTAGATAGTCTTTGGCAACCACGCGGGCCACATCGGTGTTCGCCCAGCCTTCTTCAGCCAGCGAGACAAAAAGTGGACAGGCTCGTTCAATGACATCGCCGGTCGCGCCTAAGGCGGCGATCGCTTTTGCGTATGCTCCACTATTAACGGTTGCTTCAGTGGCGATCACACCAATGTTTTCTCCACGTGCTACTTCCACTGCTGCCCGCGAGCCCGGTTCGATCACGCCGATTACGGGCACCTGTATCGCCCTGCGAATGGCGGGCAGCGCCAAGGCGGATGCCGTATTGCATGCGACGACGAGGAGTTTGATTCCGTGCGCTTCGAGAAACTTCGAATTCTCGACCGCGTATCGTTCCACTGTTGCGAGAGATTTTGTTCCGTAAGGAACGCGCGCGGTGTCGCCGAGATAGACGAATCGTTCGTTCGGCAGTCGTTCGTGCAAAGCACGATAGACAGTCAAACCGCCGACGCCGCTATCGAAGATTCCGATTGGTAAGTTGCGATCCAAAGGGGCTAGTTGAAGATTTCAGATACTGCGACCCGAAACCCGGGAACAGTG
>DATNJO010000033.1:0-6425 GCA_035603895.1 Pyrinomonadaceae bacterium | reverse complement strand
TTATCTCGTGCCGCGGCAAACAACCGAAAACGGCTTGACCGCCGCGCAGTTCAAGATCACCGATGCCGCGATCGAATTGATCGCGACGCGTTACACGCGCGAAGCCGGTGTGCGGCAGTTGGAACGCAGTGTCGGCAGCGTGGCGCGCAAAGTCGCGTTGAAGATCGCGCAGGGTGAAAAAGAGAGCGAAGAAGTGGATGAAACTCGCGTTCGTGAATATCTCGGACCACCGCAGTTTTACCCCGAACAGGCGCGCAAAGAACTGCCTGCCGGAGTCGCGACTGGAATGGCGTGGACCGAGATGGGCGGCGAGGTTCTGTTCATCGAAGCAACGTTGCTTCCGGGCGGCCGCGGGTTGACGATCACGGGTCAGCTTGGCGAAGTGATGCAGGAGTCGGCGCGCGCGGCGCAGTCGTACCTGTGGTCACACGCCACGGAGTTTGGAATCGACCCGGAGATCTTCAAAGAGTACGGCGTTCACCTGCACGTTCCGGCTGGCGCGATTCCGAAAGATGGGCCGAGTGCGGGTGTGACGATTACGTCGGCGCTGGCTTCGCTGTACACCGGACGGCGCGTGCGTCCCGACACGGCGATGACCGGCGAGATCACGCTTTCGGGTCTCGTCTTTCCGATTGGCGGCGTGAAGGAGAAAGTGCTCGCGGCGTATCGTGCGGGAATTCGGCGAATCCTGTTGCCCACGCGGAATGAAGCGGACGTGGACGATATTCCGGAAGACGTTCGAAACGAGCTACAGATCATCTTCGTGTCGACAATAAGCGAAGTGATCGAAGCGGCGTTGGAAGTGTTAGTAGCAAACCCGCCGCCACCAGTCATCACCGACACAGGGCGCGGACGTCATCCCGACCCCGAGCCACTGACAGTCAAAGGCTCTTAGCGCGAATCCCACCGACGCAGTCGGTGGATACTTGAGACCCTACCTACAAAGGTCTCCCCTGGAACGTCAATCCCACCGACGTGAGTCGGTGGATTGTTCATACTAGTGAACGATCCACCAACTGCGTTGGTGGGATTGTTCTGTTTGTTGAGTTGGTGGTAGGTTGAGGGCTGAAAGTACCACCGACTGCGGTCGGTGGGATTTGGAGCCCGGACGAAGACAGAGCAAATAAAAACGAGGTCATCAGAAATTTGATGACCTCGTTTCGTCTATCTGAAGCGTCCGTTACGGAGCTTGCGTCAGGGCTTCGATGTTTAAGAAGAACTTATACAAACCATTCTTCTCTACTGCCATCAGGAAGTGCAGGTTGACGCTCTGTCCCGGAGCGAGCGGCGTTCCCAACGTGATTGTTCCCACATTGAAACTGCTATTGAGTCCGCCGCCAAGAGCTTGTGTTGGCGGTTGCTCAACTGTGGTGCCAAACACCTGCACGGTACAGGGCGCCGGTTCTGCCGGAACCTTTGCCGCGCATGTCGCCGAATCGTTGACGTCGACTAAAGCGTTTATCGAATTCAACGCCCTCAGATCCGCGGTATCTCCTGGCCCAAGCGGGAAAGTGCTGAAGTCGATGATGCGGAAGCGCAACTTGGTGATTGGTGCACCTGTGTTGTTTACGAAGCGCCGTCTCACCAACATCGTTCCGAATGTTCCGTTAATGATGTCGTCCTTGTCCCGCACGCGGTTCGGCGAGTAGAGCTGGCTCACAGTCGCATCGAGCAGAGGCCCGGGAATCGCAACGTTCATCAGCCGCGGAGCACCCAGATTTTGTGGACCCGGAGCGCCCAAACGCTGACCCGCAGGTGTGGCCGTCGCCGCCGTATCTGCGAAGGTGAAGTCGTCGCTGTTCACGCCCGTATCCACAGTGAAAGCAGCGCTTGGACATGGACCAAACGTGGCCGGATTACCTTTCTTGCCACACTCATCACGGAAGTAGCTGTATTCCAGCACGCTGCCGCTCAACGGTGTCAAGGTTGTGCCCTCACGTAACAGGTCGCAGACCTCACCAGTATTTGTTCCAAAGCCTACCGCATCCAGACGTCTCGGAATCGAGATTTCCACCAGCGACGCCGTGCTGAATAGCGCGACGTTGCGGTCGTTCTCAATATCCTGAATCAGCACCTGATCGCCATTTCCGTTGCCGGATCCGCCGTAATTACCGAGGCTGTAGGCCGAGCCTGTAAACAGGTAATGTCCGCGGGCCGGAATCACCGTGCCGTTCGGAATGACGCCGATGAGAATCGGGTTGGCGTTGCAATCAGCGCCCATCTTGAAGAGGCCGTATCCATGCGCGGCGTCCATGATTCCAGAGGCGTCATCGACGATGTGCTCGGTGTCAGTGTTGTTATAAATCTCAACAAAGTCGTCGCCCGCACCGGCTGGACCACTGGTCCGCAACTCGCTGATCAGGATTGGTCCTGCCAGGGTTGTTGAGGCCAGGATCGTTCCAGTGGCTGTGCCATGAATGATGGTCAGGTTTACTGGAGCCGACAAGTTGACGAGGAACGTCTCGTTGATTTCGCTGACTGCGGGGTTATCAGACAAGATCGGTACGAAGATCAACTTGATCTGTTCGCCCTGTGCGAAGTTGAGAGTGCCTGCCGTCGTCGTGTAATCCTGACCCGCAGTCGCATGGGCAGGATCGGGCAGCGACTGTTGCTGCGTGGTGAAGTTCACTGACGCGCCTCCGGCAGGAGCCGGCGCATTCAAGGCGACAGTAAAGATCATGTTGGCCTGTCCCGACGTCGGTTCGAGGAGTTGCGAATCGGTAATGCTTACCTCGAGCGCAACCTGAATGTTCACCGTGTCCGTATCGCTTAGCGGTCCTCCTGTACCCGAGTTACCCAAGTCGTTCGAGGTAATGGTCAAGTCGGCAGCGCCGCTAAAGCCTGCAGTCGGCGTGAACGTCATGCCGTTCAGGGCTGTATTGACGTTTGCGAGCGTGCCGCGGAACGTCATGGTTGGGTCCGCGGTTCCGTCGCCGGTTCCGGTGCCATTCGCATCACTGAAGCTGAAGCTCAAGCCACTCGTGCCGCTGAGTGTCAGCGTACCGTTTGTGGCAGTGAGCGTTACCTGGATGATGTTTGTTCCAGCATCAACATCCGTCACCGCGATCAAGTTGCTATTGCCGCTCGAGAACACGATTGGTGTGTTCTGCGCCGTGCCTTGAGCACCGGGCACGGTGTTGACCGGCGCGTCGTTGACCGCCGTGACGACGATACCGCGAGTGGCCGAACCTGTGTTCGTGCCATCGTTAACGGTGAAGGTCACCGTGCGAAGAGACGTTGACGGGTTATCGCTGCTGTTCGCATAAGTCACTGTACGCAGCGCTGTCTGGTAGTTGGCAACTGTGGTCGTACCGGTCAGTGTCAGCACACCGGTGCCAGCGTTGTAATTACCAGTGATGCCTAGCTGGTTCGTGAACGCGAGTACATCCTGACCGTTCGCGAAGTTTCCGGTAATTGCTACGGTCGCTCCGGTCAGATTTGCGTTGTCGACGTCCGTGATCGTAAGGCCGGGATCGATCACGGTTGGCAAATCATTTTCGGTGTACGACAGATTGCCCGCAGTCGCGGTCACCACTGGAGCATCGTTGGCCGCATTGACCGTGATATTGATGGTGTCTGTATCAGTCAAAACGCCGCCGGTTCCGGTGTTGCCCTGATCGTCGGAAATGATCTGGAGTGAAGCCGCGCCGTCGAAGTCTGGCGTTGGATCGAATGTCAGGCCGTTGAGCGCTGTATTGACGCTCGCGAGCAAGCCAGTGAAGACGATCGTGGGATCGTCGGTACCGTCGCCGGTTGTAATCGTCAGGCCGGCGATTGTACTGAGCGTCAACGTGCCGTTTGTTGCCGTCAAGGTGATCTTGATCGGATTGGCGCCGAGGTCCGGATCGGCAACGGAGATCTGATTTCCGTTTCCGCTCGAGAAGACCTTGGCCGTGTCTTCATTCGTGTTCTGTGGTCCAGGAACGGTGTTCACTGGAGCATCATTCACCGCAGTGATCGCAATGCCGCGGGTCGCAGAACCCGGCAGGCTGACGCCATCTGTCGCAGTGAAAGTGATCGTTCGTGACGCCGTCGGGTTATCGCTGCTGTTCTGATACGTCACGGTACGCAGCGCTGTCTGGTAGTTAGCGACTGTAGTCGTACCGGTGAGTGTCAGCACACCAGTGCCATTGTTGTAGTTACCAGTGATTCCAAGCTGGTTCGTAAATGCCAGCGTGTCTTGCGCACTGACGAATCCAGCCGTGATCGCGACCGTCGCGCCGGTCAGGTTTGCGTCGTCGCTGTCCGTGACCGTCAGGCCAGGATCGATCGCGACCGCACCAGCATTCTCCGTGTAAGCGAGATTGCCGGCCGTGGTGGTTACCACCGGTGATGCGTTCGGCGGAATCACCGTGATTGTGAACGTCTGCGGCGCTGACGTGTCGGTGCCGCCGCCGTTGTCACTCAAGGTCACGCTGAAGGTAGCCGTGCCGCTCGTGCCGTTGGTAGCCGTGTAAGTCAACGTGCCGGTGGTCGAATTGATCGCCGGTGGCGTCGAGAACGTTAGCGTACCTGTCGTTACTCCGGGGGTGATGTTGAAGGTCAAGATCTGACCAGTCTCGTTTGGCCCCTGAGAAATGTTGGTCGCGAAGTTTAGGACTGTCTGCGGTCCAGCGTCCTGAGCAACGGACGGCGGATCGGCAGCAATCGTGAATGACGGCGGATCGTTAACGGCCGTCACGTTAATCGTCATCGTGTTCGGCGTCGGATCGAGATCGGTTGTACCGCCGCCGTTGTCCTGTACCTGGAAGGTGAAGGACGTGTACGGAGTGCCAAATTCATTAGCAACCGGCGTGAATTTCAGCAGGCCGCCAGTGATGCTGGCTACTGGGATAAAGTCATTGGCGTTGACCGCGACGTTGTTATTCGTCAGCGTTCCGAGCGCGGGCAACGTGGTGATCTTCACTGCCAACAGCGTGTTCGGTGGCGTGTCGCCAGGATCGCTGAAGCCGAAGTCAGCTACTGTAAACGTGTAAGCAGTGTCTTCCGGCGTGGTCACCGTGTTGTCGGCGCCAGACGGAGGATCGTTCACTGCACCAACTGTCAGCACAAATGTATCTACCGCAGTTTGGCCGTTTGTTGCCGTCACGGTAACCGTGATCGTGGTTGTACCGCTCAGTCCCGCAGCCGGTGTGATTTGCAAAGTGCGCGAACCATTCGAGCCGGTAAAGCCCAGGTTGGCATTTGGCACCAGAGTCGTATTCGAAGACGTCGCTGTGACTGAACTGATCAGCGCGCCGGTATCGTCACCGAGATTGAAGGTGACGTTCTTAGGCGTGTCTTCGTCAGTCGACTGGTCGGGAATGTTTTCAATTGATGGATGCAGCTCAAATGCGCCGATGTCCACCGTCTGAATAATGTTTGCATCTGCGGAGTCAGCGACGCGCGGGAAGAAGATCGTCGGCGAGACCTGGCCACGCTGATCCACCGGTAGAACCTCAGCGGTGATCGCGTCGCCGTCGACGTCAAACGTGTCCTGCGGCAGGTTGGCATTGCTGCCAGCTTCGATCGCCGGACTGCCCGCGAGAAGCGCGTGCGTCAGGGTGGCCCCGCCGTTGTTGCCGAGCGGTCCAAGTAGCGGATCGATCGGTGAGCCCGTAGTGCCAACCAGGTTGCCGTTACTTCCGTTGGTTATCCCGGTCATACCGGTGCCATCGCCGATCAAGTTAAACGAACTGGTTCCGGCCAAAGCACCGTTAACGTCGTCCCTGGTAGAAACGGAACGGAAGTTTCCAGAGACGATGGTGTTGTGCAGAGTGGTGGTGGTATTGAAAGTGTTAATTCCGCCACCGCCTCCGGTCGAGTTGTTCTCGAAATCAGCGCGGTTATCGGTAATGGTG
This sequence comes from Pyrinomonadaceae bacterium, assembly GCA_035603895.1. Classification (GTDB taxonomy): domain Bacteria; phylum Acidobacteriota; class Blastocatellia; order Pyrinomonadales; family Pyrinomonadaceae; genus PSRF01. Next base: position 585 of record DATNJO010000033.1, on the reverse strand, counting down.
ACGTTGATCAGATTGAGAGACGCTGCTGGATCAGTTGTATCGATTCCACCACCGTTAAGATTCGTCTTGTTACCCGAGACCGTGCTGTTAATTATGGTGACGGCTGCAATGCTAGTGATACCGCCTCCGGACTGAATCGCGGTGTTGTTGGAGATGGTGCTGTTAATAACATTAAGGACACCGTTGATCTCATTTGCGATACCGCCTCCGCCACCGGTTGTCGCGGCATTGTTGGCGATAGTGCTGTTAATAATGTTCACGGTGCCGTTCGCGTTTTCAATGCCGCCGCCCGAACCTAAAGTTGCTGTATTCGGCTGGCCGGCTAACGGACCACCGATATTGCAGTGATCGAGCGTTAAGCTGCCCGACGTGACGATGGCGCCACCGATTCCGGCGGTGTTACCGAAAACATTGCAGGAAGTCATCGTGACCGTGCCACCAAGATTCTTGATGGCGCCACCACCGTCTGCGGTCTCATTACCACCTGTGAATGTCAGTCCCTTGATGCTCACCGTCTTACCGGAATTGATAGTGAAGCTACGGTGCGCGTTATTGCCGCTGATGGTGACCTGCGCGCCGGTTCCG
>DATNJO010000032.1:0-8474 GCA_035603895.1 Pyrinomonadaceae bacterium | reverse complement strand
CGACAATGACTTATGAGCACAACCGGCGGCATTAAAATCTTCTCCGGAAATGCGAACCCGAAGTTGGCGGAAGAGATTTGCCGCCAACTCACCTGCGACATGGGTAGGGCCTACCCGGAACGTTTTTCTGACGGTGAATTTAACTTTCAGATCGACGAAAACGTTCGCGGCGGCGATGTTTTTATCGTGCAGCCCACCAGCCCGCCAACCGATGCGCACCTGATGGAACTGCTGGTGATGATCGATGCCTTTCGCCGTTCCTCGGCCGAACGCATCACGCCGGTCATCCCGTATTACGGTTATGGCCGTTCGGATAAAAAGGACCGGCCGCGCGTTCCGATTTCAGCCAAACTGGTCGCGAATTTGATAACTGTGGCCGGCGCGAATCGTTTGCTGACGATCGACCTGCACGCCGCGCAGATTCAGGGCTTCTTTGACATTCCGGTGGACCACCTTTATGCTGCCCCGGTCTTTATCGGTTACTATCAGGAACATCCGCTGCCGAACTTGACGGTTGTGGCTCCTGACACCGGTGGCGCCGAGCGTGCTCGTGCTTATGCGAAGCGGCTCGATGCGGAACTTGCTCTTTGCGACAAACGCCGCGAAAAAGCTAACGTGGCGGAAGTGATGAATGTCGTTGGCGATGTTCGCGGCCGCAGTTGTTTGATTGTCGACGACATGTGCGACACTGGCGGGTCGCTCACGAAAGTTGCACGCGCGTTGAAGGATGCGGGTGCCGAAAGAATTCATGCGTGTTTCACGCATCCGGTGTTTTCCGGCCGGGCGATTGAATTGCTCGCCGAATCGGAAATTGAAAAAGTGATCGTGACGAATACGATTCCGTTGCGCGATCACGCTTGTCAGCTCGATAAGATCAAGGTTTTGAGTATAGCGCCGCTTCTGGCGAAAGCGATCAAGTCGATCCACGAGGAGACTTCGGTCTCTTCGCTCTTCGTATAAAGCGAAGGGCAAACACTGATGGCTTATAGAAGACCATCAGCGACCGGCGACATTGCCGATTGCCAATTTTCGATTGCCGATTTGTGAAGACGTTCTTCAATCGGCAATCGGCAATTGAAAATCGACAATGAGTGGGTCGCTGAAAGTTTGTAAGGAGCAAATCATGGCGGAGAAAAAAGAGTACAAGGTGCAGGCGACACTGCGCGTGGGCCGTGGCAAAAACGACGCGCGACGTGCGCGCCGCGACGGAATGGTTCCGATTACGGTCTACGGCGGCGGCGCGGAGACTGTCGCCGCGGTTGCGCCGTTGCGCGATTTGGCTGCGATTCTTCGCTCGGAGTCCGGGCGAAACACGATCTTTACGATTGAAGTCGACGGTGCCGGCGCGAGTGAAGTGATGTTTCACGACCGCCAGATCGATCCGATCAAGGGCCGCCTGATTCATGCCGATCTCACGCGGTTGGTGAAGGGACAGAAGATCGAAGTGACTGTGCCGTTGCACCTGACCGGCGAACCGGTTGGCGTGCGTGAGAAGCAGGGCGTGCTCGAACAGATCATTCGTGAGATCCAGATCAAGTGTGAGCCACGTGAGATTCCCGATGTGCTCGAAGTCGACGTTACGAATCTCGACGTACACGATGTTTTGCACGCTTCAGACATTCCCGTTGCCGAAGGTATCGAGATCCTGACTGATGCTGACCAGGTGATCGCAACGGTCGGTATCGTGAAGGAAGAGGAAGTAGCGGCGGCGCCGATTGAAGGCGAAGAGCCTGCCGAGCCGGAAGTGATCGGCAAGGGCAAGAAGGAAGAGGAAGGCGAAGAGTAAAGACATTGTTGATTGCCAATTTCCGATTGCCAATTTTTGTGAGCCAATAGGTGTAATGAGTTCTTCAAATCGACAATCGAAAATCGAAAATCGGCAATGCTGATAGTTGGACTTGGCAATCCCGGTTCCGACTATGCTTCGACCCGTCATAACCTCGGGTTCATGTTGATTGACAAACTGGCGGAAGATGAACGGATTGTAGTGAAGCGCCGTGAGTGCAACTCGATCGTGGGCCAGGGCCAGATCGAGGGCGTCGTCACAAAGCTCGCGAAACCACAAACGTTCATGAACTTGAGTGGCGGAGCAGTTTCCTGCTTGCTGCGAAAGGTTGAAAGCGACGAGCCAGTAAAGCAGTTGGTAGTGATTTCAGACGACCTGGCTTTGCCTGTCGGAAAGATTCGCATTCGCGAACGTGGCTCCGCAGGTGGGCACAACGGTTTGAAGTCGATCATTGCCGCAATTGGCACCGACGAGTTCATCCGCTTGCGGATTGGTATTCAACCAGAACATCCGCTTTCCGATGCGAAACCGTTCGTACTCGATACGTTTTCGAAAAGCGAGCAGCCGGTGGTGAAAGAAACGATTGCAAAGAGCGCAGACGCGCTGCGAACAATTATCAGGGACGGCGCTTTGAAAGCGATGCAGCAGTTTAATTGATTTTCGATTGCCAATCGACAATCAGCAATGACGAGTGGAGGAGTAACTTGAATAACAAGAGACAGTACGAAGTGGTCTTCATAGTCGACCCGACGGCCGACGACGAAGTGTCGAAACTGAGTGAGAACTTCGCGCAGATAATAACGGACCAGGGTGGCACCGTGACCAAGAACGAGGTCATGGGCAAGCGCCAGTTGGCTTACGAGATTCTGCACCACAAAGACGGCACGTTTGTGTTGTTGGAAATCGAGGGCACCGGCAAGGAGATCGCCGAGCTCGAGCGTCGTATGCGCGTCAACGATCGCGTGCTGCGTTATATCACGGTGCGTGTCGACGAAGATCGCCGCCGTGCTGACAAGCTGAAAGAGCGCCGTGCTCGCAAGGTTGCGAAACGTCCGGAACGGCACGGCGGACCGTCGCGTCGTAGTCCAGCGATGGAGTTTGCTGTCGCGTCCGACGAATAGTTTTCGACTTACAATTAGAGGATTAACTATGTCAACCAATTACGAAGACCGCCAGCGTGGTGGCGGTGGTGGATACGACAACGACGACGATCAGGATCGACGGCCAATGGGCGGACGCGGCCAGGGGCGCCGCATGCACCGGCGGCGTGTCTGTCGCTTTTGCATCGACAAAGTAGACCTGATCGACTTCAAAGACGTCAGGCTCTTGCTGAATTATCTTCCCGAGCGCGGCAAGATCCTGCCGCGGCGCATCTCCGGTAACTGTGCGACTCACCAACGCATGTTGGCGGAAGCGATCAAGCGCGCGCGCAACATCGCGCTGCTGCCGTATACCACCGACTAAGGGACAGGAGAAGGAAGATGGCACACACGAAAGTTCTTTTACGTGAAGACGTGGATGATCTCGGCGCGCGCGGCGAGATCGTCAGAGTCAAGGCTGGCTACGCTCGCAACTATTTGCTGCCGCGCAAACTCGCAGTACAAGCGACTGCGGGAAACGTGAAGGGAATCGAGCAGGAACGCGCGGCGCTGTTGAAAAAAGAAGCGAAAGAGCGTGCGACGGCGGAAGCACAGTCGCAGCAGATGGGTTCGCTGGTGCTCGAGTTCAAGCGAAAGGCCGGCGAGCAGGGTGCATTATACGGGTCCGTCACGTCGATGGACGTCGCCGAGGAGTTGCACGCGCGTGGTTACGAGATCGATCGTCATCGCATTCACCTGCGCGAGCCGTTGAAGCGTTTGGGCGATTATAGTGTTCCGGTGCGTTTACATCGCGAGGTTACGATTGATTTGCAGGTCAAAGTTGTTCCGGAGGGCGAAGTGATCGTTGGTCATTTGTCGCCCGAGCAGGAAGCTGAGCTTGCGAAGCAGTCTGCTAGCGAAGAAGAAACAGCCGAGTAAAAATGCGATAAAACACCGAGGCTGTTGTATAGTCTGGCGCCGTAGGTGAACGTAACCTGCGGCGCTGTTTTCTTGCCCGTCGAGCGCTCAACTTCTCAACCGAAAATCGGTACTCCATAATCTGTTAATGGCGACTCCTGATTTAATCCGCGACCAGGCTTTTGAACGCGCGCTACCGAACAGTTCCGAAGCCGAACGCGCGATTCTCGGCGCCGTTCTGCTCGACAACGGCTTGATCAGCCAGGCGATCGAACAGCTCCGCCCCGAAGACTACTACGTTCCTTCGCATCGCCGCGTTTTCCTCGCCATGATCGCGTTGTTCGAACGCGGCGCGGAAATCAACCCGATTCTGATCGGCGAAGAGCTCAAGAAAGAGAACTCACTCGAATCAGTCGGCGGCATCAGTTTCATCACGAACCTCACTTACGGTTTGCCGCACTCGACCAACATCCTGCACTACGCGAAAGTCGTGCGTGGCAAGTCGATGTTGCGGCAGCTCATCAAAAGCGCAAACAAGATCACGCAGGAAGCACTCGCCGAAGAAGACGAACCCGAGATCATTCTCGACCACGCCGAGCACGCGATCTTTCAACTTGCCGACGAACGCATTCGCCAGGGCTTCATGCACGTGAAGCCGATCGCGGAGTCACTGCTGGAAAAAGTTCAGGAGATGGAAGGCCGCGCCGCTGTGCTCACCGGCCTGACTACCGGCTTTGCGGATCTCGACAAGATGACTTCCGGACTTCAGAACTCCGACCTGATCATTCTCGCTGCGCGGCCGTCGATGGGAAAAACCAGCTTCGCCTTGATGCTGGCTGAGAACGCGGCGATTCACGCGGGCGCGGTTGTCGGTGTGTTCTCGCTGGAAATGTCGAAGGAGTCGCTGGTGATGCGTATGCTTTGTTCACAAGGCAACATCGACGCGCAGCGTTTCCGCAATGGATTTCTTTCGCGGCTCGAGTGGGCGCAGATTGCGAAGTCACTCGGAATTCTCGCGGACACGAAGATCTATCTCGACGACACGCCGGGGTTGAGTGTCTTGGAGATGCGTGCGAAGGCGCGCCGGCTCGCGGCGGAGCAGAAGAAGCTCGATCTGATTATCGTCGACTACTTGCAGTTGATGTCGGGGTCGGCAAAACGGACCGAGTCGCGGCAGCAGGAAGTGTCGCAGATCTCGCGCGAGTTGAAGGGACTGGCGAAGGAGTTGAACGTGCCGCTGGTGGCGTTGTCGCAGCTTTCGCGCGCGCCTGAATCGCGTTCGGATCACCGTCCACAACTCGCTGACCTGCGCGAATCGGGCGCGTTGGAACAGGACGCGGATCTGGTGGCGTTCATCTTTCGTGAGGAGCAGTACAAGACGCCTGACGAGCGCGATGCCATGCCCGAAGATCGCAAGAACGTCACTGAATTAATCATCGCCAAACAACGCAATGGTCCCACCGGAACCGTCGAACTCCGCTTCACTCCCTCCAGCATGCGGTTCGACAACCTCTATCGCGAGTAGATTTATTTCCCTCAGTTCGCTCTTAAATGGAAACGTAAAACAGGAGATCCCCCATGGACGAAACAATAACCACTGTCTCCTCAAACGAGGAGTCTGACCTCCCAACATCATTACAAGGAAACCTGAAACTGGACCCGGTAACCTGGGCCGCTGCAGGCGCGGTCGCCAAGTGGGTTGGAGAAAAAGCGGCCGGCGGATTAGTTAGTGCCGCGATGGGAAAAGTGTTTAGCGAAGTGATGGACGCCATCGGAATGGGCGGGCCGAATCTGGTTGAGAAGCTCGACAAGATCAGCGAACAACTGGTTCAAGTGCAGAAATCTTTAGATCGGTTAACTGAAATGACCGCCGAGATTCTGAGACAGCTTGCCGAACTCAAAGAGTTTATGGAGAAGAGTCTGCAGATCCAAACTCTGATCGGCGCCATGACACGGATCGACGTTGCGTATGGCAACGCTTCCGATCAGCTTCTGGCGAATGCAGGTTCAACGGGACGCGCGATCTCGCTGCGTTTGCTCGTTGAAAAAATGCCTCACTACAAGGACATTACGAAGGAGCAACTCGGAGCTGCCGCGAAGGAGTTTGCCACGTATGTCTCAGACATGCCGACTCAGATCGAAATCATTCATACCACCCTGGCGAAGGCAGCGTTTGGGCAAACTTCACTGTTGACACATTGGGCCAGGGAACTCGGGCAGCAAGTGCAGGCGGGGAAGATCGGGCACGACACCGCGTATTTGGTACTTGAAGGCTACTTTCTCCAGGCAGTATCGATGCAACTCAAAGGCGTCAGCGCTCACTGTGTTGCTTTGGGAACGGGTGACCATGGACCAGAGCTTATCAGCGATTATTTGCAAGACACTTTTGCAACGACGATGAAGAGTCAAACGTCGGCGTTTGTTGCGGCAGTTGAACTCTTCGTGTTCCTGACCCTGAAACCCACGATGCCGATCGGCAGCTTGCCGGATGGAATGGGAGAACGCGAGTTTCCGAAACCTATCGATGAAATCCTGTTGCGCGCAGACCTGCTCTCCGCCGCGCTCAACTTGATCTCTTTTAAAGTCGATGCGAGCAAACCCACGACGATTCAGGCCGCGATCCAGGGAATCTATGGCCGCGCGCTGTTTCGTCCTTCCGACTTGAACAATGAGACGCCACCGCACCTCATGATTGCTGGATACACTGCCGCTGCTCCCACTGGGGTGGTCAAGCCATCATTTGTTTGTCTCGATCTGATCCAGTCAGGCGATACTACAGAACTAAGAGACGCGAGCGCCTCGCCTGTAACCATGGCCCATTACTTCTGGAAGTTTAACTCGCCGGAACCTGCTGCCGGACAACCGATCGATCGCGCCCAGCGTGGAGGCGTTACCCCGGCGCGCTATCCGGTTTTTGGCGCGGACAAGACCGTGCTTGCTGCCAGTGTGTTTGATGTGAGCCGGTTGTATCGTGGACTTCCCTCGGGAACGAAGTCGAACTACAGGTCTGACAAATTTCCGGGTGGCGATCCTGATCTCGGCATCAAGGTTGAGGAGTTTAAGTTCTATCACAATCCGCTGACGGTCGATAAAGGGGACGCATTCGAAACGTTCTTCACCGTTCACCACATCTGGCGGTTGGATACGAGGCAGAATAGCTGGGTGGTCCATCCACTTTTCAAATACTCAGGCAAGCCTGCAAAGGTGCGGCTCACTGCTTTTGTTGCGTCAATCATTGAGCGCGCTCCGCGAAAAGACGGGCAAGGCGGGACTGCGTTTGGCCAGACGTGGGACGTTTTCAACCGCTTGCATTTGTGGCACTCGAACGGTTCAAAGAAGACGTTCTATATCTCAGTCGATTCGTTCGGAAAAGACAAACCTGTCAGCAATGAAGGGACTGCCGCATATTCTGCGTGGCACGAGAATTACAAGTGCCGGCGCGACGGTCACTTCACGATCGATTTCGATCTGGAAGCCGGAAACTATGAGCTGGCGATGCAGAGCGAGGCCGCTTTCTGGCGTGGGCCAAAGCGTTATGAAGGATGGCAGTCGACTTCACTAGCGTTCTTTCTGCATGGCGTTTCGATCGAGCGGGTGTGAGCCCGTATTTAGCCACAGATCTTCACGGACGGTACGGATCAGAAAGTCCGTTTTCATCAGTGAAAATCTGTGGCCTTACATTTCTTAACTGCAACTGAAATAGGAGAAATAGATCTAGCGATGAAATGTCTGTTTACTTTACTCACGAGGACCGCCAGTTTGCGGGTCCTCGCCCTCTCACTCATTTCCCTCGCGGCGCTGGGCATTCAAGCGTCGGCTCAAACGTGGAGTCTGACGACCGCGCAGCGTCAGGCGTACCTTAATTACTACGCCCCCGTGATCCTGAAACGCGCGGACGAAAATAACAACAAGCAGGGTCGCGACTGGATCACCAATTTCGACTTCGACCAGGATAACGACTTCTCAAACAATCGCGTTAACTGGCAAAGCGTCCCTAACTACGTCAACGCCTCTGCCAACGGTCCGAGCGCTTACGACCGCTGGCGCATCCGCCCGACGCTCTACACCGCAATCATCGAATACATGGAGAACGGCAGCAAGTCGCTCGTGCTCTTCTACCACATCTTCAATGCGACGGATAAAGATGCGAAAGACATCCACGATTGGGAGCGCGTCGAGATTCTCGTGCGCAATGTAACCGGCACTCCGGGCGGCGCGGGCGAGTACGTCAATCACGTCGCCGGCACGATGCACGGAGAACAGCTCATCCGACGTTACTACGACGCGGGCGGGCTGAACTTCATGCAGACAACTACCGGCAAGCACATCCTGATCTGGCAGGCCGACGAGAGCGACTGGGATTGGTATACCGGCACCGATTACGGATACCACGGACACGCACTCCAGCACGTCATCACCCCTTACAGCACGATTTCTACTGTTATGAACTCGTTGTCCACGGATGCCAAGCTGGCTGTTAATGAATCGGATAGTAAGAACGTGCATTACGTGTTCGTGCCCGAAGGATCGCAGGCGGCGGTTGATACGTGGCGCGCGAAGCCGCTGACCTACACGACTGCGTCGGGCCTCGCGAGCCGCGTCGACAACAACGACTCGGTGCGTTGGGCCAACACGAAGCGCATCACCTATGAACTCCAGGACGTCGCGGACATCTTCCCGACGCAGTGGCA
>DATNJO010000031.1:0-3052 GCA_035603895.1 Pyrinomonadaceae bacterium | reverse complement strand
AGGACACTTTGGAATCGCTCTTCGGTATCAAGAACCTCTTGCGCCAGAAGAGTGGAACCCAAAACATCGAAACCCAAAGCGGCGCCGGCCAGCCAAAGCAAGCGTAGACGCGCAACGGTGACGGCAAGATTAGCGTGGTATTTTTGTGTGGTTGTGGTTGTGGTTGTGGTTGTGGTTGTGGTTGCGGTTGCGGTGCGGTGCGGTTGCGGTTGCGGTGCGGTTGCGGTTGTGAGTGTGGGTGTTGTGTTTGTGGTTTTGAACGCCGAAGGCGTTTACTAATGTCAGCCCAGGGTTGCTTCAACCCTGGGTAAAGCACGCAACAAGGCTTACCAACCCTGAAAGGGTTGGCGAACGTTACTCGTCGCTTGCCAACGCTTTCAGCGTTGCATTTCTTTGTTCCTTTGCGCTCCCAGGGTTGAAGCAACCCTGGGCTGACATTAGTAAACGACTTCGGCGTAGTCGCGGCAAATCATCGGCGTAGTCGCGGCAAATCATTGACAGCGCTCAAGCCGCCGGAGTATAAGGGCGGCTGCCTTCGCTTTGTCTTTGTCTTGACGCGCGTTCACGTCTCTGCGCGCATTCCTGAAGTTGACAGATCCATAAAAGACTCCGCGTATCTCGCATTTTAAATGCCTTCCTTTCAAGCAGAATGAAACGACTTCAAAGGAGTTAAGTAACATGCCAGTACTTAAAAGAGGTTGATCCGGACCAGACGTGCTCGCTTTGCAATCAACCCTCCAACAACTCGGTTTCGATCCACGTGGCACCGACGGCATGTTCGGCCCGGGCTGTGAGGCCGCAGTCATCGCCTTTCAACAAAGCAAAGGATTGACTGCCGACGGCATTGTCGGACCAGCCACGATGGCTGCATTGCAGACCAGCGCCGCTGTTGCCGGCGCTAACGTCAGTGGCGCAACGACCACCGCTGCTGTCACGACCGATACAACCACCACTACCGGCGCCATAACGGTTACCCCCGCTCAAGCTGCAAAGATGTTTCCCGGCGTTCCGCTCTCCAACATTCAAACGAATCTTCCCTTCGTGATGAGTGCGATGGCTGCTGCCGGCCTCGGCGACAAAAACATGGTGCTGATGGCGCTGGCAACCATTCGCGCCGAGACGGGGAACTTCACACCGCTTAGCGAGTTTCAATCGAAGTTCAATACCGCGCCCGGAGGTCCGCCATTTGGTCTATACGACAACCGCAAAGATCTCGGAAACCAGGGCCCACCAGACGGCTCGAGCTTCAAAGGCCGCGGCTATATCCAACTGACCGGTCGATCAAACTATCAGATTCACGGCGCGGCGATCGGCATGGGCAATCAACTGGTTACCAATCCGGCGCTGGCCAACCAGCCGGATATCGCTGCGAAACTTCTCGCCAGCTTTCTCAAGAGCAAAGAGTCGCGAATTCGCTCTGCGCTGGCCCAGAACGATCTGAAGACCGCGCGAAAACTGGTCAACGGCGGATCCCACGGTCTTGCGGAATTCACCCAGGCCTTCAACATCGGAAAGACGGTAATCACTTAGCAAGTCTTAACTCGGGCCGGGTCGTAAATGAATTCGCAAATGGTAAGTCGTCGCCTCGCGTTCTATGTCTGTTTGCTGTGCTGTTTACTGTTTTCGGCGGTTGCCGTTCAGGGACAAACGGTTAGCGCAACGCTGCGGTTGCAAGCCACGGCGGTCAACGTTTCCGGCACACTGGTTTGGCAAGTGAACATGCAGTTTGCGCCGTCAGACGTCGTCATCGATCCAACCACCATCGATGCCCGCTTGACCACGCCATGTCCGCAGATATCCGTCGCGCTGCGTAACCGGATTCTCAAAGAGCTCGCGGTGATGGCTCAAGAGGAAAAGGATTCACTCCAAACAAGCACGCCCCTGCACTTCTACATTGATTCTTTTGCGCCGGCGTATTCGTTACCAGACACGCTGAGCGAACGCTCTTTCTTCGCACGCCTCGATCGGCAACTCAGTAGATCTGTAAACCGGGATCCGTCCCTGAGCCTGAGTGCAACGCCGCCCGCCGGATTTGGCAAACCGGCTCGCGCCGGTGAGACGCTGACCGTGCGAAATCAAACGCAGTGGAGATTCGAGCTCAATCCGATGGGCTTCGCAGTTGTCGGTTATCAGGTCTGGTTGCAAACGAAGAACGGAGCAGCAAACAGCGACAACGGTGGGACCACGGTTCCGATTTCCAAAACAATGGGTGACATAGCAGACGATCTCGGCATCAAGTCGCTCACCGCCGCTGAAAGGACCGTCGCCATAAACCTGCTCTACGCACCCGAAGACTTGCAGAAGCCGGACGGCACGACGCACACCGACGCCGAGCTCGTACGCGTATTGGAAGGCGCTGCTTATCGAACGTTTCTCGTCGTACGCGACGCGAAAATGCAGCCGTGCCAGTTTCGCGACGCAGACATCGACGACCTTATTAAAGCTAACACCCAAACACTTTTTAATGCCTACGGCGCGGATCTGAACGTGGGTTCGATGCTGACTGACGACAACCAGGAGATTTTTGGCGTCTCGGGTTTACAGTTAGTTCAAAACGTCAAAATCAGCGTAACTCCGGAAGCGGATCCGCAGGGTAATACAACGCGTACCGACAGAGACGACGAGATCGAAGAACTACTCAACAAGAAATACAAACCCCGTCTGATTGCCCAGCCGGGAGAGATCGTCACGAACGACATTCTCGACAAGGACACGCGCCAACTATATCTGGTGCGCAGCGTGAGCGAATTTCCAAAGTACTCCTTCGCAGACGGCGTGCTCACTTATGAGGTCATACGCCGGCGTGAGATCGTTAATCTCACCGTCACCGGCGCTGGTTCTTATTCACCCGAGTACGCCCTTAACGGATCGTTAGCCGTCACGGGCGACAATCTCCTGGGTCGCAGTGAGTCGCTATCGTTGAGTCTTACCGGCGGGAACTCGTTTCAGAAAGGCCAGTTTAATTTCTCGATTCCGCGTGAGACGCCGAAAGAGCGGCGAAAGATACCGATCATCTTTGCGGGCTTCAATCTAAGCGGCAACTATTCTTACG
>DATNJO010000030.1:0-2712 GCA_035603895.1 Pyrinomonadaceae bacterium | reverse complement strand
TGTATCTCGTCGCAGCGCATTAATTGCAAGAAACGCAACTGTTCCTCTGTTTCCACGCCTTCCGCGACTACTCTCAAACGCAGGTTGTGAGCGAGTGTGATGATGGCCAGGACGATCGCTGCATCGTCAGGGTCGATGCTCGTGTCACGCACAAACGACTGGTCGATCTTCAACGCACCGATCGGCAAACGCTTCAGCGAAGCTAACGAAGAAACACCGGTGCCGAAGTCGTCGATCGTGATGTTGATTCCCATGTTCCGCCAACGCGTCAACACGTTCCCAGCGAACTCCTCGTTTTGCATGATGGAACTTTCCGTCAACTCCAACTCGAGATGATGCGGCGCAAGTCCCGACTCGTTGAGAATTCGAATTACGGTCTGTGACAGATCTCGATCGTGAAACTGGCGGCCGGAGATGTTCACCGCCACTTGTATCGGCGCAAACCCCTGATCCTGCCAGCGTCGATTCTGTTCGCACGCCTGGCGCAACACCCACTCGCCAATCGGAACGATCAGACCAGTGTCTTCCGCGAGTGGAATAAACTCCGACGGCGAGACCAGTCCAAACTGCGGATGCTGCCAGCGCACGAGCGCCTCGACACCGGTGATCGCCAAAGAATCGACCGAAACGCGCGGCTGGTAGTGGATCAAAAACTCCTCGTTCTGAATCGCGCGGCGGAGATTGGTTTCGAGTGCGAGACGGCGGGTCGCGAGCTCGTGCATGTCCGCGGTGAAGAATTGATAGTTCGCACCACCGGATTTCTTAGCTTTGTAAAGTGCGGCACCCGCATTTTTCAGCAACGTGTGACAATCTTCGCCGTCGATCGGAAACATACTCACGCCAACGCTCGCGGTCGCATACAGTTCGTGACCCGGCAGATCGAATGAAAACTTCAAGACCTGCGACAGCGAACCGATCGTCTCAATTACGTCATTGGTCCCGTCGATCTGTGTCTTGAGCAATGCAAATTCATCATTACCGAAGCGTGCCACTGTGTCTGACTTGCTGATGCAACTCTTCAAGCGTTCCGCAAACTCGCGCAACAGACTGTCGCCCGGTGCATGGCCCAGCGAGTCGTTCACCTTCTTAAACTGATCGAGCGAGATAAACAGCACGCCCAGGGATTGGCCCGAGGATTTGGCGACCGAACAAGCTTGCGTGAGACGATCTTCGAAGAGCGCGCGATTCGGCAGTTGCGTAACCGTGTCGTAGTAAGCGAGCCAATCGACTTCCGCGGTGCGTTGTTGCAGCAGCTCCTCGAGTTGCTCCTTGTAACGGCGCTTCTCTTTCAGCAGCTCGCTGTGTTTCAGCGCGCGTTCAACTGACGCCTCGACGTGCCGCAGATCGATCGGTTTCGTAATGTAGTCGAAAGCGCCCACGCGCAACGCCTGAATCGCAAACTCGATGTCCTGATTGCCACTGATCATTACGACGACCGTGTCAGGCGACAGCGAATGAACGCGCGGCACCAACTCGAGACCGCTCATGCGGCCCATGTCGATGTCGCTGATAACCAGGTCAAACGTTTGCTCTGAAAGAGCCGCGAGCGCTTCCTCAGCGGAGCTTGCGGTGCAGCAGTCGTACAGACTGCTAAGCAGATCCATCAGCAGATGCCTGATCTGCTCTTCATCATCGATGATGAGGAGTTTTGGTTTGACGACTTCCAGCGGTTCCATTAGTTCAAGTTACAGACCCTTGCACATGCCGGGCGTCCATTGTTCACGCAACACGCGATCGTAGCTCACCTTAACTTCAGCCATGTTCCAGTCTTTTCTCTGCCAGATCGATCCGTCCGCATACTCGACCCGATTGATCAAGATCTTTTCCTTGAACGGATTCTCTGTCTTGTTCGCCAACGTGTTGACGTTGACGACGCCGGGACCGGACAAACTGAAACCTTCGAGCTCTTTACTCTTGTCGGCGCCGATACTGACGCCGCACAAGAATTGTCTACGCGCGACCAGCGATGGATCCGCCGGATCGTGAAACTGATATTCCCAAAAAACAATCTCTACTACTTTTGTGCCGGGGTTCTGAACTTTGATTCTGTAAGCAAAGCCATCGGTTGACTTCGGCTTGTTGTTTCGCGATTCCGCCACGCTTTTTTCCATTGCCGCGCTACGTCCATCGAGTGTGTCGGCGTTTGGATCTCTCACGCCCGCCGGATCGTTTATGCGCGCGTTGCGGGCGAAGTTTCTGTTTTGCGGGATCATCGCTTGCGCCGGCGCGTTGCCTTGCGGTGCCGGCGTCTCCACCGTGCGGCGCGCTTTCGACCATTTGAAGTTCACAATCGTCAAAGGCGAATCCGCACTCGAACCGGGGAGCTGGTAAGGAATCAGGAGACTCAAGAGAATCGGCAAAACGAAGATCAGCTTCATGGCCCGCCTCCGCTAACCAGAATCAGATTTGCTCCTGAGTATGCGCTACTTACCTCCGCTATTCAACCATTTTGACGCCGAGTTTTGAGTTCAGCCTTTGGGCCGTCTTTGCACACGCAATCTAAAGCTTGAACTCAAAACCAGGACCGTTTGAAAGAATATCTTGACACGTGGGCGGCGGGTTGTTTATAGGGGATTGTACTTAGTTTCACCTCGCACAGTTTAAGGCACTCTCTGTCCCCGTAGACATTCAGGGAGACCCTTACCCACTCTTTCACTTCGGCGCAACACGCCGACCAAGGAAGGTTTTGTAATGAACAATCGAAAACACCTA